>CALWEW010000003.1 GCA_944377415.1 uncultured Clostridia bacterium | reverse complement strand
GTGGGAGGCAATGGACTCGAACCATCGACCTCGTGGGAGAAACTCGCAATCATTCTTTTTACTCAATTTAACTTTTTTATTCGTTTATCTTTTCCCCTGTTCTATCTTTATCGTTGCTCGTTCTCGCGTGAGGTCTATCACTCATAAAAAACAAAAAAGCATATCTTTCGATATACTTGTTTGGTGGGAGGCAATGGACTCGAACCATCGACCTCGTGAGAGAAACTCGCAATCATTCTTTTTACTCAATTTAACTTTTTGTTCGTTTATCTTTTCCCCTGTTCTATCTTTATCGTTGCTCGTTCTCGCGTGGGGTCTATCACTCATAAAAAACAAAAAAGCATATCTTTCGATATACTTGTTTGGTGGGAGGCAATGGACTCGAACCATCGACCTCACGCTTATCAGGCGTGTGCTCTAACCAGCTGAGCTAGCCTCCCTAAAATAAAAGGAGTTAAAAAATTAAATTTATGGAACTATGAACTTTCATTCATAATTCCATAATGGTGGAGATTGAGGGATTCGAACCCTCGACCCCCTGCTTGCAAGGCAGGTGCTCTAGCCAGCTGAGCTAAACCCCCACGGTCGTTTTTCGATTGCGACTTTTTTAGTTTATCATTATTTTTCTATATTGTCAACAAAAAAATTGCAAAAAATTGAAAATTTTGCTTGTCGGCTTCTTTATACTTTTTTTATTTTCTTTTTTATTGTATATAAAATACTAATTTAATATATATATGTATAGTTTAATTATGTATATAAGAAGAATATGAAGTATATTAAGAATATAATTAAGAAAATCAAACTGCTAACTTATTTATTTTTTACACAAATTCATAATTTTGTTTAATATACACAAAATTGCCATATATATTTGACTTTTCTAGTTGATTTCTCTATCCTATATTTAAAGGAGGTTCACTATGGCAAAGAAAAAATCAAGCAATTCTTTTTTGAACATTATTTGGGGTATTCTTACGCTCGCAGGGCTTGTACTCCTTGTAATGCCAATGTTTTTGAGTATTTTTGAACAAAATGTTGGCGCTTCGGGTGTTGGCAGCCTTAATCTAGGTGAATTTGGCATCTTTGCAAACATGGACGCTTTTGGCGATTCTGCAGCTCTTGCAACAACTGTAAGTGTAATGTTTGTAATTGCTCTTGCTCTCGCTGCAATTTACATGATTACCTACGCCCTAAAAGCATTCAATGTAATCAAAGCTGATGTTTCAAAAATCTTGAAAGTCATCGCAGTAATTGAATTGTTACTTTTTATCGTTACCCTTATTTGCGGACTTGTTTTTGCAAATGATGTAAGCGTTAGCGACAACGGCACTGGTTACAACATGGTTTGTAGCGTTGGTTTCTGGCTCGGCATAGTTGGTATGATTGTTACATCAGTATTTGGCTTCTTAGCAGCAAAGAAATAGAAAGACACCTGTCTTTCTTTTTTTGTTTCACATCAGTTGACAAGGTTTAACTTCCTTGTTATACTGCTCGTGGCTATTTCGTTACAAAGGAGTAAAAAATGAAAATAAGTTTAATCGGTATTACCGAATCAATACTACCAAATGAGGGCAACGTGGTAGACACCCCATACGAATTTTGCGCAAAGACAATGGCGACTTGTGTATCAAATGACCCTATCAAGCAAATGACGACAGAACTTCCAGAAGCAACACAAAAGCGTTTGGAAAGAACTTTAAAAGAACGCCACCACAGTGGTTACGATATGTTTAATTTAGTTTTTGAATTTGATGATATCTCCAAAATTTTTTGCATGTATCTAAACAATTTACACACATATGCCACCGAAGAAACTAGCGGTAGACACAAAGAATTAACACTAACACCAAAAGAAAAAGCGGTTTTTGATTATTTCTATGATAAATTTTATAATCATGTTGAACTCAAAAACCCAAACATGCCCACTAGGCAGAAAAAGCAAATCGCTCTTGAAAACGCAAGATATATAGCAGGTGTAGACGCAAAGACAAACATAACTCACAGCGTTTCACTCCGCCAAATAAACTATATCTACAACTGGGCGCAAGACTTGATTAATAAGCCCGAACACAATATGTACGAAAAATTAGTTTTACCCGACATGAAGGAATTTTGTAAAAAACTAGAAGACATAACAATTTTAGGTGAACCTATTTTAAATCCACTTCTCACTGACCCTTACAAGCGCGAATTTAATTTATTCGGCGATAATAAAATTCGCCCAGAGCACTTTGGCACCACCTATGAAGTAAATTACAAAGCATCAGCAGTTGCGGTTGCACAACTTCAAAGACATCGCCCGACATATTTAAAATTAGGCATTCCCGAAGAAGCCGAATATTATACACCACAAATTGTAACCGAAATGGGTATTCAAGACGAATGGCACGAAAAAATAAAAAGCCTAAACAATGTACCACAAGCTCGCCTCTTTAATGTAAACGAATCAGGGCAACTCCTCGACATTCAACAAAATGGAACAACGGGTGCTGGTGGAGCATATATCATGAAAATGAAAGAACGCTGCTGTGATTACGCACAAGAAGAAACACGCATTATCACAAAAGAAGTTGCAAATAAAATTTTTGAAGGCTTGAAAGAATATGATGCAGAACTTGCTAATGAGTTGATTAACCGATATGGTGGCGACAAAAATAGACGCGACTTCCCCGACTATAAATGTATTTGCTCTCACCCCTGCAAACCACATAGAGTTGATATAAATATTGAACAAAGCCGAAACTAAAATAAATTAACAAAAGTTCATTTTACATAAAAGTGAAAAGCAACATTTTATCAAGTTTAAATATAGTTCCATTCTAAAAATTATTTATCAAAAAGCGACTTTTACACTTGCCGCTTTTTTATTTTTATTAAATATTTTTAATAATTATTCAAAGAATTGTTACATAATACTATGCGTAGTATATATGCATAGTATTTTATTTATAATTAAATATACTATTTTAAAGGATAGATATAAGAAATGTTTGTATATTTATTCATTAAAAAATTATATAATCTTTTAAACTTAAATCACACTTTAATAAAAACTTCACAGAAAACCACCCTTTTGTAGAAGAATATTTTGCGAACAAAACACCCTACTTATTGCAGAAAAACTTCTAAATTTATTGCGATAATTTAATTAAAAAATAATTAATTATTGTATTTTTTAAATGTAAAATTTTGCATAACACCCCCTTAAATTATTTGACATATTATATAAAAAAGTATAAAATTTTATTATATTTTCACTATGTGCAAAATATTATAAACTATTAAAAGAATTAAGATTTTAGAGAGGAGTATTATGATTAGAATAGTTGCAGATTCTTCATGTGATATTACGCAAGAAGAAGCAAAAAAATTAAATGTTGAAATTATCCCGTTGCCTGTGAATTTTGGTAATGATACTTTCATGGACGGGATAGATATAAAAGAAAATCAATTTTATGAAATGTTACTTAAAGCAGATGAATTACCAACGACATCTCAACCTAACCCACTTGAATTTATCAACAGATTTGACGAGGTTAAAAAGAGTGGTGATAGCATGCTTGTGATTACAATTTCATCTAAACTTTCAGGTACTTATGGAAGTGCTTGTTTATATAAAAAAGAAGCTGAATATGATAACATTGAAGTTGTAGACTCTCTTAATACGATTTCGATGATGCGTTGTCTTGTTTTAGAAGCAATAAAAAAGCGTGACGAAGGTATGAATGTTCACGAAATTGCGGACTACTTAAATCAATTTAAGAAAAGAATTAAATTAATCGCTTTTGTTGATACTCTTGAATATTTACACAAAGGCGGTCGCCTATCTGGAACTGCAAAAATTTTGGGTACAATTTTAAATATCAAACCACTTATTTCAGTTATTGATGGCGAGGTACGAATGATTAACAAAAAACCTGGTGTAAATAAGGCGATTGACCAACTCGTTAGTGACATGAAAACTTATGATATTGACCCAGCATATCCTTTTGTATTTAGTTATTCAATGAATCCTGATAGAATGAACCTGCTCATTGAACGCATGAAAGAAAGTGGCTTCAATCTAGATGGTTACGAAACTCGTAGCATAGGTCCTGTTGTTGGAACACATATCGGACCAGGTGCTTGTGCGATTACATTTGTAGTAAAAGAAAAATTTGAATAATTTAATAACAACAACTTTTATTAGCTAGATTTTACGCCGTATTAATGGAGTTAAAATTTAATAGCGAATTTAAAAATTATAAAAACGCCAAATGGGGCGTTCTTATTTTGCACTGCTTTCTTACTTTTAGTTTAATATTTATTTCAAAAATTTCAAAACATACTCGGTTATTTTATCATTCATATTTATATCAAATTGATAAAACATAGAAAATCCTGCACTAGTATTGGCTTCACAAAAAACGAGTTCATCATTCCTTATTAAAAAGTCAACACTCCCTACTTCTAAATTCAAAATTCTAGCAATTTTCAAAGCAAGGTCAACCTCACTTTTACTAGGCTTATAAAGCTCTCCCATTCCTCCTAATGCGATATTAGAGCGAAAATCATTTTCATTAATACGCTTTCCCGCCGCACTAACAGCATTGTCTATTATATAAAACCGAATATCTTGCCCGCTTGATAAAGAAATAAACTCTTGACACAGTACCTCAGCCTCGAATTCTTTTTTCTGAAACTCACCTATTACGGTGTCAAACTCTTTTTTGCTTGAAATTAGAAACACGCCCTTACCTTCCTTGCCAAAATTATCTTTTAAAATAAACGGCGTCCCTAATGCATTAACCAAAAAGTCGTAATCTTGCCCGTTATAAGATAAAAATTTCGGTTGACTTATGTCAAAGTTTTGCAATAAAGTGTGAGTTTTAATTTTATCTCTAACAAGTTTTATTGTCTTTGATTGATTAATAACGCGTACACCCTTATTTTCTAGCATCCCTGCTAAATTAAAATTCTGACACCTAAACAAACAAATCTTGGGTAGTTCGATAAACTTATCCTTATAAAGCAATTCATTTCCTGAACTGCTAAAATATTGCGGATATAATATTTGTGCATTAACCCCACTTTTTTGGAAGGAATCTAACATAAATTTAGGTATTTCCTGCCCCGTATACTCAAAATAGTCACTATATATCAACCAAGCATCTGCCATTCGTTTTTCCCTTTTCTGTAATGCTTAAATAATAACAAAAGGTTGTTATTTAGTCAAACAAAAAAAAGGGGCAAATTCCCTTTTTACTTCACATCGTCAATAAATGTTGAACAAGATGTTTGTCCTTCTCCTTTATCTATTACAGTTATTCCATTTGCTGAACAACACTTTCCCTTATTAAATAGACATTCAACCTTGTCACAAGTCAAACGCACATCGCGTATGTGGCGCGAATTGGCATAGTCTTCTTTCCCCGCCTCAAACATATTTTTACTGTAATCTTCGGCTGATTTAGTTGCATCTGCATTAAACATATCGCATTCAGTATGAGAATCAATGTTTATTTCTCGCGCTCGACAAGTGTAACCGTGGTTATGCACACAACTTGTTTTTCTACATTTAATATCCATAAAAAACCTCCTGCAATATTATTTACAAAAATAATAAAAAATTTCATCTATTAGCCTGTTTGTTAATAAAATTTAGCAACTATTTTTGCTATAAACACATTTACAATACCGCTATATTTGTTTGACAAACTCGTAGAATTTAGTATAATTATAGAGTATTTTATACGATTTTTTAATTATACAGTGCAAAAAATGAAGGTAGCAATATGAAAATAACTGAAGCGATAGAAAATTTAAAACATGGTGCTATTTCAGAAAATGATAAAAAAATAAATGAACGCATCATTGCTTTTTTGAATAAATATGATTTCAGTTCTTTTAATGTAGGTTCACGCAAAATCAATACTATGGAAGAATATGTGAGTTCATTGGATAATTATTTAGTTTGGCAAAAAAAATTTATGATGAAATCTCAAAAGCGCATTGAAAGTATGATTTCCGCAAACGACATGTCGCTAAATATTCTGCCAGAAGTCAGTGATATGTTTGAAAAGTATGGAGTTTTAAAAGGCGTCACAAAAGATTTGCGCGAATTTTTTGCTTATGACGGTTGCAAACGCATGCACTTAGAAACCAAACTTAGACAAATTATAGATTTTGCACTTACCTCATCGATGTTTATTGTAAAACAAGCCGAGGAGTGTATTAATAATTTGGAATTTTGTCAATATGCCAACTTTATTACGAAACAAAAAGAGGAATTAATTGAAGCTACTGACAAGTTCGAAAAGGACTCAATTCACAAAAACAAAACACAATTAGTATCACTCGCACATAGAACAAAAATATCCATTCCACGCTACCGTAAAATTTGCGAAGTTCAAGAACTTTACAAACCTTATAGAAGACAAGAAGATATGCAAGAATTTTCTGGAAAAGTCGATGATTTAAGTCAACAACTTAAACTAACTGCAGAAATAATAGAAAATTATGAAGTTGAACAAAACAAACAATAAACAAAAATTCATAAAATAAAAGGATACTACTGTTATGCAAGTTATATTATTACAAGATATCAAAGGCACGGGCAAAAAAGGTGATGTTGTTAATGTTAGTGATGGATATGCTCGCAACTTCCTTTTTAAAAAGGGGTTAGCTCAACCAGCGAACAACGCTAATATGAACGAAAACAGACAAGCAAAAGTTGCAGAAGCGTATCACAAACAAGTAGAGCGCGATGCTTACTCAACAGAAGCAAAGAAACTCAATGGCACAAATGTTGAAATTGCCGTAAAAATCGGCGAAAATGGTAAATTGTTTGGCTCCGTAACGAGCAAAGAGATTGCGGAAAAACTTGAAACAATCGGCATAAAAGTTGAAAAGCGTATGATTAGCCTACCAGCTATCAAACTAGTTGGAAAATATAATGCAAAAGCTCGTTTTGCGGAAGGTATTGAAGCAAAGTTTTTTGTAACAGTAATTGCTGAAAAATAAAAAATAAGGAGTTTAAAATGAAGAAAGATGACAAAACACCTGATATCGTTCAGCGCTACAAGTTAAAAAAAGCAATTGAAGAAAGTAATTTTGCCATAAAATATGAAATAAGAAAAAGAAAACCAGCGGGCGTTAAATTACACATTACCGAAGAAAAAGACAATGAAAAAAGCGCATAATATCTAGCGCTTTTTCTTTTACAAAAGTATTATTGTGATTCCAGAATTTGAATAATATAATTCGGGGTCACCTAAAATTTCGGGACAAATACTTTTTATTTTTCCAGCTTTTTCACTTGCGGGCCATTCTTCTCCCCTGACAAAGTCGGCAATAAAACCTTTGCTTTTTGCACGCCTTAGCCACGGAGCTAAATTTCGTTTTATCTCGCCACCTACCCCATGCGAACCATATCCATGAATTATTTTTACTGCCGCGTAACCTTCACGACGGGCAACCTCAATTTCAATTTCCAAAATTGCAAGAGCGAGTGCAACTGTCGGCTGATTTTCTTTTATATTTATCGTTTTGTACTTCATAACCTAATTATATCATTAGAAAAAATTTATATCAAGCAAATTTAATAACTGATTTTTAAAATGTAAGATAGCACATTTTAATAAGGCTTTTTAAGGCACATGAGTAGAAGCAAAATCGTTGACAAAGCGGCATTTTGTGCTAAAATACTTGTAAGTTTATTAAGGAGAATACAAAATGTATTATGAAACCGCGAAATTAATTCTCGCAAACGAAGCAGTTTTGCAAACAGAAAAAGCAGACTTATTTTATGACGCTGTTGACATTCTAATTAAATATAGACATTTTAAATTTCGCAATCTTTTGAGAAACGATTTATCACAAGACGGTAATATCTCGGTAGAGGAAATTTTATGCACGGTATTTAAACACTTAAATCAACTTACCTACACTGTTAACTCGCAGTTGCTTGAATACGACAAAAAGGGGCTGGAATACAAAGAAATTACGAAATTGTTACATAAAGCGCATGAAATCAAAGAAATTGCAGAAGATTACAAAACTTTGTCCAGCGCTATTTCTAACAGTTCTCAAATGAAAAAGCGTTGTTCTGCTGAATCTTACAAGATGCAATATGTAAATGCGGTGGAAACTTTGATGAAATGTAGCGCGTTATATCCACATATTTTTTCTTCAATTCGTCAAGAATTAGACGAGAAAAACAAAGAACTCTCCTTAGATATTGAGCAAATCGAAGAAAGCAAAAGATTAGACGCAGAAAAACAAACTAAATTCTTTTCTCGCCTAGCACACGCAAAAATAGATTGTGATGAATGTTGTAATATACTTGACGAATACAAAAATTTAACCAATAAAACAAAGGCGGCTGATTTGGAAGCGGCAAAGCTTCAAAACACCGTAAAAGTTCTGAAAGAAAAATGTCGACAAAAGCCGCGAATTAATAAATGTTAGCGGCGCGGAAGCAGATTACCGATTAGAAATTCCGTCAATCATGAGCCCCTTTATACACAAGTAACATTAAACAATATTGTGATATTAAAAGTATCGCAGAACTTCATTACATTTTGTAACATGGTACTATTTTGCAATTAGTGTAAAGGTACTAATCTAATTTAACAAAAAACAGTGCAAATTGCACTGTTTTTGTTTTTTGCATGGATTTTGGATGCAGAGCGAGTAGCGAGTGCATTTTTGGACACGCGGTGTATAATGACATACATAAGTGTTCAAAAAGGTGCGAGCGCCGAAGCTATGCGCCAAAAGACTTGCAAAAAATTATTTGAGTTCTACGTCTGCGCCTGCTTCTTTAAGCTTCTTCTCAATTTCTTTAGCTTCATCAGGGTTAGCGTTTTCCTTAACAGCCTTTGGAGCAGCTTCAACTAATTCCTTAGCTTCTGTAAGTCCAAGACCTGTAATTTCCTTAACTGCTTTAATTACGCCAACTTTGCTTGCGCCTTCTGCAACGCCCTTAAGCATAACAGTGTAAGTTGACTTCTCTTCTGCTGCGGCTGCGGCAGGAGCTGCAGCACCAGCTGCTGCAGGAGCGGCTGCAACTGCTACAGGAGCAGCAGCGCTTACGCCAAATTCTTCTTCAAGCAATTTAACCAAGTCGCTAACTTCAACAACGGTCAATGCTTTGATTTCTTCTAAAATGTCGTTAATTTTTGCCATTTTTAATTTCTCCTTAAATTAATTTAATTTTGACGAAATTTCGTCTTAAGTTTATAAAAATCAAGAATAAGAAATTAGAAATTAAATTTCAGCAACAAAAATCTAAAACTGTATTTTACATTAATTCTGCCTTAATTCAAAATTCAAAATTCAAAATTCAAAATTCTTATGAACTACTTTGTTGCAATCCCATTTAAGCAACGAACTAATCCTTGAACTGTGCCGTTCAAAGCGTAGCAAAGGTTTCTTGCAGGGGCTTGAAGAAGCCCAAGAAGTTGTGCAATAAGCACTTCTTTGCTAGGAAGATTAGCAAGGGCCTTCAATGCAGTGTCGTCGATGTAGTTTTGTTCAAGCAAACCGAATTTCATAGAAATGCCGGCTTTGTCTGACATTTTGTCGATAACACTTGCCGCGTCTGTTTCGCCGTTATAACTAAATGCGACTGCGAGTGTACCTTCGAGTTTGCCATCAAGACAAGTGATTTTCAATTCGTCGAGCGCAAGTTTAACAAGTCTGTTTTTGTAAACATGGTATTCACAACCTGCTTCGCGCATCTTGTTGCGGAGTTCGGTGTCATTTGCCACATTTATACCCTTGTAGTCAACGAAAACAACGCATTTTGCCTTTGAAATCTTGTCTTTGATGTCTTCAACAATTTTCTTCTTGTTCTCAAAATTTGCTGACATGACTCTGTAACCCTCCCTTGATAAAATTCTAATCAAAGAAAAAATCTCCGCGCGGCGAAGCACGGAGACAGAAAAAACCACTCGCAAAACTTCGCCTCGGCAAGCAGTGTAAAACACATTTAAGCGCAATAATATAACGCACTTGCTGTCTTTGGCAAAAGACCTTTTATTTAATTAGTGTTTGAATTTTATCACATACGATACTAAAAGTCAATAACTTTTTAACAAAAAGTGCCACGAAATGCGACACTTTTTTCTGTTAAGGAGTTCCCAATTTTAAAACCGACATTACATTATGAAGTCAATTCTTCAAAAACAACTGAGCCGTCCAGCCATGACATAATATAACCCGCAAGTTTTTTGTGAGTTACATCTTCAAATGCCTCGACTAAATCGGCAGGGCTGGCATTAGTAAATGCGTTTTCACTATAAAAATTTTGCAAAACTTTAAACATTTTTTCCTGCCCTATTATTTCCGACAAACTGTCAAACATTAAAACGCCCTTAACATATGTTAAATACACATACTCTGTTTCGGTGTTAAATTTATGAATATTTCGGTTCATGCTAGTATCAAAGTCATCATAAACCTCTCGGTAGACATCGCAAAACAGTAAATATGAACTTAATGCCGAACCAAGAACTTGTTCGCTGGTGCGATTATAACTCGGGTTGCGGTCATAAAATAATGCAGTCGAATAGTCCGCGAGCCCTTCATCAAGCCAAGCATTTTCACACTCATTGTTGCCTATCACGCCATACCACCATTGATGAGCAATTTCGTGAATTATTACATTACTGTATTCGCTGTCGACATCAACTTCATCACTAATAAACACAAGATTAGGATATTCCATTCCACCTTGCAAGAAATTTGCCTTTGCAACATTTAGTGTTGAGTATGGATAATCCCCAAACATTTCACTAAATGTATTTAAAGCATCAATAGCGGTTTGTAAATGAGCATCGGCATTTTCGTCATCATAGTAATAATAATTTATTGTTGTTTCGCCTACTGTTGCACTTTTCATTTCAAATTTTTCGCTTAAAATCATTGCAAAATCTCGAACAGCACGCGCCGTCATTGTCGTTTTAGTTTGGTCACCAGTGCTAGTCGTATCTATAACCGCTCCCGTACTTGCAAGTGTTAGGTTTTCGGGATAAGTTAGTTCTACAACAAAATTCGCAACATCACTATAAAATGGGTCGCCATTTGGCGAATATCCATCAGTTGCAAACTCTCCATTCTCAAAAACGCAAGCAATCGGATACCAATTGCCGAGATTTAAAGTATTTTCACCGTAGCCAAAACGATGATTACAGTTTGGAATTACTATTTCAAAAGAAATATCAATTTCGGTAGACTGCCCCGCGCGAAGTGGCGTAGAAAGTGGTACGGAAAGAATGTTTCTATCATCGCCCGTGATTTCAAAATCAACATCATTACCAGCCACTTTTGCGGCATTTATTGTTATGTTGCCTTCACTAAAACCATTTGGATATGCGCGCGAAAATTGTGTGTCACTAACCGCTTTAAACACAGTCGCTTCACTGCGAAAAGCGTTTGGATAAAGGTGAAATTTTATTTCGTTTAGGTCATTTGCTGAATTGTTTTTATACTCCACTGTTTCACTAGCAGAAAGCGTTTTGTTTTCATAATCAAGAACTGCTGAAATTGTATAGTTTGAAGCACTACTACTTGCGCGGTCAAGAGCCGATGCAGAACCACAACCAGCAAAACAAAAAACTATCAATAATAAAAAAATTAACAATACGCCAGATTTTACTACTTTTGTCATATGAACCCCTTTTAAAATTGTTTGGTGTAATATATGCTTGCAAAATTTTAAATATACTCACTTTTATTTTTGACATGGGGCTTGCCTTTTTGCCTGATATTTGATAAACTAGCGGAGAGGCCTCCGCTGGCAAAAGCGTACTAAATTACGCGGGTGCTTTAGGTGTTCTAGCAAGGTACTTTCTTTTGAAATGCCCCGCCTGCTAAGTTGCAAAAGAAATTTGCGAAAACAAAAACTTTTTGCTATAATAAAAACAAAACAATCAGACAAAGGAAAATGAGATGGCTTTTTGTAAATTCTCAACTGAATATTTGGCGAAGTCATACACGATTATAGACAATCTATTTTTTACGCGCTTCCTGCCTGTTACCCCGCCGAAACATTCAGTAATTTATCTATACGGACTGTATGTTTGCTCTCAAACGGGCGACATGGATGTCGAGCATTTTAGTCAAACGCTTGGCTTTTCGGTTGATGAAGTAATCGACAGTTTCGAATACTGGGAAGAACAAGGCATCGCCCGCATTCTCTCGCGAGAACCCTTTCAAGTGCAATATTTGCCAATTCGAAATATTGGAAGCAGCAACCGCAAATACGACAAAAACAAGTACGAACGCTTTAATCTCGAAGCGCTAAAACTCGTTGCTCCCCGCGACATCACTCCAAATGAATTTGAAGAATACTACACATTAATGGAAGGTTATTCACTTCCCGATGGCAGAAAAATCAGCCCAGAAGCCTTACTAATGGTCATAAACTTTTGCGTTAAAAACAAGGGGGTTAATGTTGGGTATCGCTATATTTTGGCTGTCGCTCGCAACTGGGCTATTGAAGGTTATATCACCCCTGAGCAAATTGAACAAAAAATTAACGAATACAGCGAATCTGGGCAAGCAGTCGCAAGTATTATGAAAGCACTTGGCTCTGCCAAAAAATCAAGTATTGATGAGCACCAGTTCTATGCTAAATGGCGCGATTTAGGTTTTAATGATGATTGCATTTTATTTGTTGCGAAAGACTTGAAGCGTGGCGGACGCGCTAATTTCGAAAAGTTAGACAAAAAGTTGCAGAAATATTACGAATTACACTTGCTCTCGACAAAAGAAATCAGCGAATACGAAAAGAATCTCGACAAAATCTACTCGCTTGCTCGCGATATAAACAAAACACTAGGGCTTTATTACGAAGATGTTTCAAACGAAATTGAGACATACATAAACCCGTGGCTCAATCTCGGTTACGAGCCCTCAACGCTTTTAAAAGTCGCGCAAAGTAATTATGAAAATGGCAAACGAACCTTGCGCAATCTCGATGAAGCCGTGCGCGAACTTTTCTCAAAGGGCGTTGTTTCTGCAAAATCATTTGAGCAATTTAGCAAAAATGCAGACATTGTAAAAGCAGACATTGCGAAAATGCTTTCGGCTCTCGGTATTGTACGAAATGTAACAAGTTTTGACCTCGAATTTTGGAATCGCTGGACTATCTCTTGGGGCTTTAACACTGAAATCATTGACTATGCCATATCACTCACAAAAGCGCGTGGCGGAAATTTGAGTTATGTAAACACGATTCTTGCCGACTGGCACTCGCAGTCAATTTATACACTAGAACAAGCAAAACTTTCAAGCGAGAACTATAAAATAACGAAAAAGTCAGACAATAAAACAAAAATTAATTCGCGCAAATACACAAAAGAAGAAAATGAAAACTTATTTAAAGAATTTGAAGAAATGGAACTGTAACCGAAAAAGGCAAAGCCATTTTGAAAAATTTCAAGAAGTGAAACGGAGTGTATAATGAACAAAATACAAATTATTCAAAGTGAACTTAATAAAATTGAAGCAAGGCGCGTAAATCATAAGATAACTAGCGACCGTGCTCGCGAAGCAGCACGAAAAATTCCCGAATTTAAGGAAATAGATAATGAACTCCGCAGTATTGAACTAGAAATCGCAAAACACGATGAAAACGACAACATAGTTAAGGAATTAAGAAAAAAGACATCACAACTTTCTAAAAAAAGTTTAAGTATTTTACAGAAGCATAAAATCGATGCATCTTCCCTTTCCCCTGCTTACGACTGTCCCCGATGCCACGACACTGGATATTTAGAAAACGGCGAAATGTGTATTTGCCTTAAAAAACGCGTGCAAGATGCATTAATTAAACAAAGTGGAATAAATCATAAACTCGAAGGCTCTTTTGAAAAAAGCGACAAATCACTTCTTGCTGAAAACCCACTTTTAAATAAAATTTATAACTTTGCACAGAAATATTGCAATAATTTCCCAAATAATCAAAAACCTAATTTACTATTTTTCGGAGAAGTTGGTACGGGCAAAACTTATCTACTTGAATGTATGGCAAATGCTTTAATAGAGCGCATGGAATATGTTGTTTTTACAACCGCCTACGATATAAGTAACACCATGATAAAAGCATTCAATTCACCATACGCCGAACGCGACACAATACTCGCGCCACTCTTTGAAAGTGACTTACTTATTATTGACGATTTAGGTACGGAACCGCTTTTCCATGAGTCAACTATAACGAATTTATTCACTCTGATAAACGAGCGCCAGCGCAACAGATTACCGATTATTATTAGCACAAATCTAACGCCAGACGAAATTGACTTTCGATACGGCAACCGTATTAAATCGCGCCTATTCAATACGCGTATAACACTTTGCATCGAGTTTAAAAGTAAAGACCTGCGCTTATCGTACTAACTGCTGTTTATACCCCGAATTTCACTTGATAATTTTGAATTTAACTAATTAAATTAGAAAACCAAATAAAAAAGCACTGTAAAAAACAGTGCTTTTTATTTGTCATCATCTGCAGTTTCTAGGTCAAAAGCGCGCAAAATTTCTTTTAGCGACTCTTGTGGATGCAAAGCTTCTTGCAAATTAAAACCGCCATTACTTTCTAAAAGTGCATTTGTGAACTCAGCGGGAGGCACATTAAGGGTTTTAGGGTCAATTTCGCCATAACTTTTTGGCATCTCGACATTTTCACCATTAAGATATTTTTCGGCAAGCGTGATTTCTTCGTCATTATTTTTTTGACGAGTAATCGACTGAATTCGATTACCTTCACTATCGTAATAAACTTTAATCTCATTTTCTTTAAGCGTGATACTTGGGTCAATTTTCCCGTTTGGCGAAACAGATGGCGTGCGATGTTGCATGCGCTCAAGTACCGATTTTGAGTATACTCTCTCGCCCTTTTCGTTTAGTTGAGAGTTTAAGGTTACAGTCAAGGCGTACTGAAAATCGCCGACCAAATTATCAATTTCATCGCCAGGCAAAAGCCCTGCGAACTTACTGCGCAACTCGTTCAAAACATTCTCCCATTTTTTGTAAAGTAGTTGTACGCGTTTTATCTCTAAATCGTAAACATTGCGTGCCGACGCTGTGATTTCGTCTGCTTTTTGTACGGCTTTTACAAGGGCTTTCGAAATCTTTCTTTCTTTTTCTTTATACATTTCGATACTGTATCGCAAGTCATTCATTTCTTGGTTCATCTTGAACATCTTTTCATTTTGCTTGCGAATTTTCTCGTTATACTCTTGCTTCATTTTCTGCAAGAAGTCATCGACTTCACGGGTAGCGTAGCCGTCTTTTTCGCGTCTAAAGTTTTCCAATTATCACCTCACGCGGATTGCGTTTTTTTCTAATATAATCAACAATTAAATATATGAGAAGCGCGACACCGACTGCGATTAGTATAATACTAAGTACTTGACTAGCGCGGAGCGAACCTATCATTAAGGACTCACCACGCATACCCTCGATTACTGCACGAGCGATGCCATATAATATTAAGTAGCCCGAAAGCACAACACCGTTAAGTTTCATTTTTGAGGTCGCACGAAGAAGAATTACCAGTAGCGCACAAATAACGAGGTCGCAGGCGCTTTCATAAAACATAGTTGCAAGATGCCAATCGCCATGCACGAATATTGAAATTGGAAAATATTGCAAGTCTGGATTTGTAACAACTTCGCCATAGCAACAGCCCGAAAAATAGCAACCTATACGCCCTATGCCTTGTCCTAAGACTACACACGGAGCAGCTATATCGGCAACTGCAAAAAAATTTTTCTTACGGAAAAAGCAGTAAAGCCCCGCGCCCACAGCACCACCGATAATTGCGCCATAAACAGCTATTCCACCGTCCCAAATAGCGAATGATTCCCAGCCCCACGGCCCACCATTAAATATTAAGAAATACAGTCTTGCGCCAATTATTGCAGGCGGAAATAACCAAAGTATCATTTCAAAGGGGTCATCACGCTTTAGCCCACGAAAAGGTGCTATAAAAAAAGCTAAAACTATTGCCAAAATTAGAGCAATTGCAATTATCAGACCATACCAGTGTACATCTAGCCCAAATATTGTAAAAGCAATTGAGTTCATGACATCCCCTCCCTTAATTATTATTTTGATTGTAGTAAAATAGACTTACTAAAACATTTGCGCAAACATTTATACAATTCTTAGCGTAGACTTTTCTCTATCGCGTAAATTATACTATAAAGTTATGCATTTAGCAAGTTAATAAGTTAATTTAAACAAAAAAGACACCGTAAAACTTTATGATGTCTTTTTACATATTTCTTACTTATCCATTGTTAATTCGCAATTGTATTCTTACTCTAACAATTGAGTGTGATTTAATAAGAACGCGTCAAAGTTGATGTTCCCTCTTTATTCGATGCTTCGCTGACTATTTTGGAAAAGTCTTCGTATTCGGTAGTAGCTCCTGGCACAGAAGTTTCACCATTTATGCGACTTGCTGTAGCTTTTTTATCAGTCATGCTTGAAGTGTCTACTCCTACCATACCTTTACCCATTTCGCTAGAATTTTCAGCAGGCTTCTCAATCTTATACGCTTTTAATTCCTCTGCAGTTTTTGCATCAACAAATCTTTGCATTTCTTCCAACTGCTCACGAGATTGTATAGTCTTTCTTTCGAGCTTTCCGCTCTTTGATGCAACATCAACATTTATAGGATAATCAACATTCCCGTTTGCAAGGCTGTTGTATATCTCTTGTTGCGCTTTGAGTAAATCAACATAATTATCGCATTCAGCCTTTACAACCGAACTAAAGAGCTGCTCGCCGTCAGTGTTGACTCTAGGGGCTCCATTTTCGTCGTAAGCAGGCATCAAAACTTCAATAGTACCAGCGTAGCGCTTTTCCATTTTGTAGTTAGCACGGTCTTCCGACTGCAAGAACTGGTTCATATTGCGCAAGAAATCTTCCTTGATACTAGCACGATTTTGTTGAATTGAACTCAATAAAGCTTCGCGCGCAGCCTTTCTATTCTGCGCTCTAACAACGCTTGTGTTATCGCGTCCTTTTCTAAATTGTTCGCCTTGCGCTTCTGTAATGTATTGTTTCTTTCTAAGACGACTGGCCTTTGTCAACTTATTTACGCGCTTGTTAATCTTGTTGTCAAGAGAAGTTTGCTTGTCTGTCGACATCGTTTTACCGCGCTTTGTAACGCCCGCATCACGCTCTTTTACTTTCTTTTGCACCCAGTTGAGCCAACGATACTTCTTGTGAAAATGGTTAGCCCCAACAGCAACACCACCACACATAAGAGCAGTTGCTACTGAAGGGAAAAGAATCGCATACATTGCAGTGCCAAAAGTGAATGCCGCACCACCGACACCAAACCCCAAAAGTAAAGCACCAACAGCAACAGCAGTCCATTTTACAATGCGAGCATTTCTCGCTTTCTTCGCATAGTCGATAGTCATATCTACTTGCGCCAAGTCATCATCAGAAATTTTGAGATTCGTATCTGCTGTTTGAACTTGCTCCTTCTTCTTAAAAATAGCCATAATTACCTCCTAGATAATAGAGAGTTCACTCTCCATTACCACTTCCATCGTAGATATTATAGCATAATTTATAAAAAATATCAATACCCTTTTGCAAAATTTCGATACCTTTTTTGTATTGCGTTTTTACGCAATAAACGACTATATGCAAAGTTTTTTCAACTATGTCTAAACTTATTATGGATTCTCTGCTCGAATTTTTAGTTACCGTGTTCCATGCTCTATAATAAGCGCAAGTTTTGTATTCGCTGGATAAATCTCAATTAGCTTTTCGAGTTGATTTTCGCTAATTTTGCCTATTACCTTTAAATCTTTGTCGAGCACTGAAAAGTCTGTTATACTATCAGGAGTCACCGCAGACATTAGTTTATATAGTTGCATACTTTCGGGAACGGCTATTGTACGCACTTTTAACCCACGATTTAGGTGTGAATTTTTGCTTGCCAATATGCCTATGTGGTCGTAATATGAGCTTTTGTCGTCAAGAATTGAAGTGATAAAAAGGAAAGAACCAAAGACAAGCATCGTATAATTCGGCACAAAAAATACAGTTATAACAAAGCACGCTATCAATGCGCATGAAAATACAATTCCTGTAATTTTAACCTTTTTAATAGCGGATGAGCGCTTTCCGTTTCGCCCAAGAATTGCGAGCAAAACTCGTCCGCCGTCAAGTGGAAAAATTGGCAGACAGTTTATAATCGCTGTTACTGTGTTTGCGTAGACAAACTCTTGCGTATAGAAGTATGTATCAGGAAAAATCCACCACAGTGCACAGCCCAAGATTGCTAACACAACATTTAAAGCAGGACCCGCAATTGCGACCAAAATTTCGTCTTTTGCGCTATAAAATTTACTTGCACCTGATAGGCTCGCTCCGTGTGGCATTAGCGTAATATGATTTAATTTATACCCAAGTTTTTGAGCAACAAGCGCGTGCGCGAGTTCGTGCAATATTATTGTGATTAGGTACGCAAGTAATACATAAAAATATCCCAAATACACAAGTGCAGCGACAAATACTAAAAACAACGGGTGTATTGAAAACTTAAATTTCCGCATTTTCCTCTCCCTCTTATTTCTTATTTTTCACTCTTGTTTTTATTGCTGTGTTATCTCTTAATTTGAAGCGCACACATACACCGCTTACACATAGAAAATGCCGTCTATTTCTTGAATAGTTTCACTAATAGGGTTAACAAGCCCCAACAAGTCGATAACAAGCAACACAATTACAGTCGCAATCACTGTAACTACAGCCTTATATAACCAATTAAATTTCATAAACACCACCTTTAGCGAAAAGCAAGCACTTGCTTCGCAAATTTCAATTAGCAGTTTTTGATAAAAATCCCATGATTTTTAAACGACGAGCCTTAACCTTACACCGCAAAACATAGTCCCCCTGCTCGTCTAAATCAATTCGCAAGAGCATATCATCATGCGTAATATCCATGTAGTTTGAAAGCGCTTTAAAAATATCGCTTGACACAACATCATTTAATCTATCAGTATCAAAATGCTTATCGTTTATTAAAACTTGCCTAAGGCGCTCAACCCCACGAGGTTCATTAGACACTTTTCTTCCTCCTTTTTAAAAAGTCAAATATTTTATCTTTTTCTGCGACTTTTTTAGTACCATAATAAATTGCCCGCGCAATGTTTGAGTATGCCTCGCTTGAATTTCCTTTTGCTTCAAAAAGTCTACCAGAAATAGAAGACAAAGCCGTTATTTCATCGCTTTCAGGAACGGCGCCAAGCAACTCTAGGTCTAAGCTACGAGCGATATCTTCGGGCGAAACCATAAGTCTCTTTGTTATCAAATCAGTACGCACACGATTAACTATTAACCCTATTGTATTTACTCCACAACCACAAATAAGTTCAGCAGTTTTATCTGCATCGCGAATTGCTGTTATTGTCGGTGTGGTTACAATTATTGCTTCACTTGAAAGATAGACAGCGCGATAAAATTCGCTACCTATTCCCGCAGGACAATCAATCAAAATATATTCAAAACTTGTACTTAAATCAGCAACAATTCGGCGTAAATCTTCTGCTTGCACTTTACCAACATTTAGGGTGTGCGCACTCGGCAAAACATAAAGCAGCGGTAAATCTGGCATTCTTACAAGAGCCTGCGATAATCTGCATTTTCCATACACGACATCAACAATATCATAATTAATTAGGTGGTCTATGCCGACTGTTACATCAAGATTATTTAATCCTATGTCAATATCAAGCATAACAGTTCGAGCGCCGAGTTTTGCTAAATTAAACCCAACAAAAGCACAACAAGTTGTTTTCCCAACGCCCCCTTTACCGCCAGTAAAAACGATAATTCTACTCATAAATTTAAACTCTCCGTTTAAATGAATTAATCTAACTAATTATACCGTTTTTTACAAAAAGAAAAAGGAACTTTATTGATAAAAGTTCCTTTCGACAAAACTTGTTGTTTACGCTCATTTTTGTGCAATTTTCTTCAAAATTTCTTTTTCGTGCGCCAATTTCTGTAGTCCAAAAACAGTGCGAGCCCCCTTTGCCAAAAATACAGGTATTTGAATTCGATTTTGCATATATTCAGTAAGCCCTTCAACCTTACTTCCATTACCACAAAAAATTACACCTTGCATGCGTACTTTCGCGCAAATCTCCGCTTCCAGTGTCGAAATAAGGCTACTAATTGAGTCAGCGATTGCCTGATAATACTCGCGCAAGGCATCAAGAATATCAAACCCAGTTACATTGATAGTTTTTCGCACGCCCGTTTTGACCTCTGCCCCTTCTACCGCCAAAATCTTCGTACCGTTTGGAATTAAACTACCTATTTGCTCTTTTAAAGATAGCGCGCGATTTAGAGTAATTTTAAGTCCATATTTCGCTTGAATATGGTCAGCAATTGCCATGTCAATATTGACTGCACCGAGATTTAGCGTAAAGCCGTCTACTATGCCACAGTCCCCTAAAACTGCAATATCCGTACACCCCGAACCAATATCAGCAAGTGCACAATATTCAAAGTCGCTGAAATTAATCCCACAACCGAGCAAGTCAGCAACTGGAGCAGGCACCAACATTACTTTACTCACTCCTGCAGAATACGCTACATTATAAAACTTCTGCTTTTCGGCAGCACTCGCTCCACAAGGAATTGAAAACATCGCATCAACACTAGCACGCGGCTTATCTGTTGTAACTCTGCGAATATACTCACGCAAAATTTCCGTACAGTTTCCTTCGTCTACAATCACACCTTCCATAACGGGCGTTACGACAAATTGATTTTGATTACCCTCTGCCTTTACAGCCTTTTGTCCGTAATCTACAATTTCAGTAACACCACCCGAATTTTCGAGTAAAATTTTTGTCGGCTCATCAAGCACAATTCCAAAATTTTCACGATAAATTACCGTACTGTATGACCCCATGTCGATAAACAACTGAATTTTCGCCATTTTTACCAACCTCACTCGCAAATTTAAATATTTGCTTGTTTTTTGCACAAAACTATTCGCAAAACAAGGTGCATAATACCTTGCATAGTATAAAGCGCTTTTGTTTATTTTATCATACGCAATCGCATTTAGCAAATAATTTTAACCAAAATAGATAAGGTAAAAGAAAAAAGCGCAAATGCGCTTTTCTGAAAACTCATAAATATTTGTTTTACAAGAGTTCTAAATTTTTCCCGAAAACTTTCTTGAAGTCCACAGCCGCCTCTTTCGCACATTCAAGTTCAAAAGAAATATCTTGACCGTTCGTTACTGTTTTCATAATGACAGAATCACCCAAAACATCACATACAAGGTCTACAACATTTCCTTGTTGCGACCTATCTAATGCAACTGCGATTTTTAAAATCACTGCAAGTTTTTTAACAGCAGTTAAATCTTCTTCTCTAACAATGTCCTTATATCTTACCCACTCTGGTAAACTAAACTCTTCACTATTTTGCGATGCTGCAATAAACGCAGCAATCACCAAATCACTATGCGAAACGCCAAAAATTTGCGAGTTTAAGATAACCTCAAGGGCGTCTTTACGATTAGGATGGAAACGAATACGAGAGCCACTGTCATAAAGGAAACTTGCCACTTTTAAGGCGCGAATATATTGCCTGCCTAATTTGTGCATTACACGCAGTTGTCTAAAAAGAATAGTTGCAAGATAATATACATATGTAGAATTTGTTGCATTTACGGGATAATAGCAAAGATTTGCAAAAAGACTATACATCACAACATCAACTATAGGCTTTTCCATTGTTACAGGAACACATTGATGGAACAACACTCCCGTAGACATATCACTTACCGAAATCATAAAGCGCTCAATGTCAAATGCTTCAATAATCGCGCGTACCATAGCAAGACCGCAAGCAATCGTACCTGCTGATTTTTCCGAAATTCCGCGAATACGCGAGCGCTTGTCTAGGTCAAGTTTCTTGATTGCATTATAAACATCGCCGAAATCTTGCTTGTCCATTACATAAGCATGAGCGAGGTCAAGCGGGTACTTTTTCCCCATACGGCTAATTTTACCCATACTTCTAAACACATCGCCAACGCCGACATATTTAAACTCCTCAACATCAATTTCTCTAAGCCACGGAGTTTCTTCGATTACGCGCTCTTTAAAGAATTTCGCCATTTCTTCCATTTGTTGCTCAGGGTTTCCAGCAGAATCAAGGAACAAAGTTGCCAAGGTCTCAGCACCGAATTGAATAGTAACGCTGTTTATAATGGTTTTGCGTGAATAATGAATAATTTGCGTGTACTCATCTTCAATATAGAAAATTACCCCTTTCGGTGCATCTAGCGTGTTAATTACGCCGTTATAAACGGATACTACTTCGTCTTGTTCTTGCATAAGACGAATTTTAAAACCAGAGGCGATTTCAAGTTCTTCTAAAAAGCCATAATGATTTTTCGCTTCTCTAAATGCTGGTGTAGCATATGCGATTGCCTTTGTAATTTTAAATGAATCGCAGAGTTTGCGATACATTTTCACTACTCGAACAACATCAGCAATTTGCGTAGGCTTAATGAAACCATCACGATTAATATCCTCATAAATTTTTGCAGGTTCGCAAAATGTGTCGAAAACTTCAAACGAAGTATTTGGAATGTACCACGCCAAAACAAGTTTTACACTTCTCGGGCTTAACTCAAGTAGCGCAATTTTTTCTTTTGGAGGGACATTGCTTATCTTCAAAATTTCGTTGCTTGTCAAAATTCTAATCCTCTTTAATGGTTATAGCAGAAACGGGACAAACACCCTCGCAAGTCTTGCACTTAATGCAAAGGTCTTTGTTGATTTCCGCCTTTCCGTTTTCATCAAACTTTATAGCGCCAACGGGACACATGTTAACGCAAGCGCCACAACCAATACAAGTATTTTTATCTACCACTTGTTTAACTCCTTTCTTTATTTTTTCGCAATATAACACAAATTTTAACCTTTTGTCAAGATGTAAATATGAAAAAAAGTTTTAATATTTTATAATATTTTCTGCGACCGAAAACCGTAAATTATATAATAATTTACAAAAATTGCATACCCAACAAAAACTTAAAATATTAAATAATTTACTGTTAAAAAATAAAAATAGATTTTAAACAAAAAATGCTTGATTTTTCTTTTTTCATGTGATATACTCAATTCACAATTTAAGAAAGTCATGCGGCTATGGCGGAATTGGCAGACGCACAAGACTAAGGATCTTGTGGCTTTTAAAGCCGTGGAGGTTCAAGTCCTCTTGGCCGCACCAAAACACGCACCCGAAAGGGTGTTTTTGTTTTGCTTTCAAGAGGACTTGCGCGCTTTCAAAAAAGCGCTGCACGGGCACAGCCCCCGTGCAACCTCCCCTTTCGTGGACGCACGCTCGGCAATATGGCTCTGCCATTTTATTGTTACTACTTATGCCTACACTATTGATACTGCGCAGCACTTTGTGCGCTTGTTACAAGTCCTCTTGGCCGCACCAAAAGTAAAAGCACCCTTTAGGTGCTTTTTTCTTGCATTATAAGGTTTGAAATTTTTTAAACATACTCAATCAGTACTATTTCCCAAAGGGGTATTGCTTTATTTGTCGATTTATGTTATAATGGTTAAAACATTTAAGGTGGTTTTATTATGGAAGAAAATTCATCAGAGTTAGAAAAATTATCTCTCACTCGTATCTACCACCCGTCTCCGCTAGCATCTAGACAAGATATAGAATTTCAGCAAGAAAATTTCCCTTACGGACGCGTTTACCACATTTACTCACCAAAGGTCAGCAAACAAAAAAAAGAAAATCGCAGTCGCGCTTTTCCAATTGATGCAATTCAATTAAAAAAGAATTTGCTCATCTCAAATCTTCCGCTCTTAGAGCGCGCGAGAATGCAAAAATACAACATTTACTGCACACCAAAGCAATATAACATTATGGCTGCTGCACCTAAATATATTTTTCACACATTCCACTTTAACTACAGCTATAATGGGCATCATTATAGCAAAACACACTATTTTTCCGTGGCTCCAACCTTGGACACTCAACGAGACCGCGCATTGCCAGTTTTATATCGATTTAGTGTTTGTCGCGATGTAGACCAACCCGAGCACTTTTCTTTCAATCTTTACGCAATTGTAGGTGGTTACGAGGACGGTTTTTATTTCATAAGTCGTCTTGATAACAACAAACAAGAACTTGCACACAAAGTAAAAAAGGCACATTTAAAGAATAAAAATCGAATTCAAAAATACCAACCGAAAGAAAAGCACACAGAAATGATGCCAGAAACCGTACCCTTTCCTCATGTGCACCGTCCACGATTTACAACGGAAGACCGCGACAAACGCGAACACTCTTGCCCTATTCACTTACCCGAATTAGAAGGTGCACCATTTGATAAGTGTTTAGAAGAATACATGGCATTTTACAATATTTCAGCCGACATGACTATCATACGCGAAAATTGTAGCATTGAAAGCGTTTTGGAAATCGCCAAAATTCAAAATATGAAAAAAATGCTTAAAACGAAAAGCGCCGAAGATATTGCCAAATTCGACTACATGGAGTTTAACGAATATTCAAAGCATGCTGAAATGATAAAAGAGCCTATAAACATTCCCGAGCAAAAAACAGGAAACCCTTATTTAAGATATTAAAAACAGAGCACGCGCTCTGTTTTATTTTATTAAATGATTTCTTTCTGGATGTGTTAACGCACTCAAAATATGCTCGTGTACTTGATGAATATCGGGTGAAATACTTTGTAGCAAATTCTTTATAAACTCTCGTTGTGTGTTTTTATTTGCGGGGCAATCGTTGTGAAATACTGGCAAATCACGCGCTGCACGAGTTGTATCCTTTTCAAATACTAAAAGCATCGGGCGAATTACCGTTATCCCCGTTCTGTCCATCGGCGTTACTGGCAAAAATGTGGACAGCCTGCTTTCGTAAAAAAGCGAAAGGAAAAAGGTTTCAATTAAATCATTTGCATGGTGCCCGAGCGCGAGTTTATTGCACCCGAATTTTTTTGCGCTTTCAGCAAGAATCGCACGACGAAGTCTAGCGCAAAGGCTACAAGGATTGTTCTCATGCCTAACATTAAACAAAATGTCATAAATTTGTGAAGGCACTATTTCATGCCTTACACCTAGTTCAGCGCAAAACTCGCTAATGGCGGAAAAATCAGACTTGCCGTCGTGCATATCTACCGTAATAGCAACCAAATCAAAAGACTTATCATAATAACGCCTAAGGCTCGCAAGAGCCTTTGTGAGTACTAGACTATCTTTGCCCCCACTTAATCCGATTGCTATTTTGTCGCCGTTTTCAATCATTTTGTACTGGTCGAGCGCTTTTCGCACTTTGCCTTGAATTTTTTGCATACCTACCCCCCTTTAAAAGCAATTTTTGTAATTTTCAATGGTAACATAGATTTCAAATATAAAAATTTATTTTTAATATTTTAACAAAAAAGACCTTTAAAAGCAAGACCCTACTTGCACAAAACACCAAATCTCGACATATTCTACTTACGCAAAACATAGTTTTAGTTATAGGAGTTGTGAATGTATTTGGAAATAGAGGTCGCTAAATATTATTTAGAGCACAAAACGACAGTTCGAGAATGCGCAAAAATTTTTGGGAAAAGCAAAAGCACCATTCACAACTACCTGCATGTCTATTTACCACGAATAAGCCCCTCCTTATACGAAAAAGTGAGTGCGCAAGCGCAACTCAACTTTGACGAAAAACACATTCGTGGAGGTAATGCAACAAAACAAAAATACTTAAATTTTACTCGTGCATTTTCGGGCGCGCAAAAGCAAGCCAACACGAAAAAGCAATAATAGTAACTGCAACAAACGCAAGGGCTATCCAAATTATATAACTTTCTGCTTGTTTGTCCCATTTTGCGTATAATGTAACATCACTCGTAAATGTATATCTGTATGTTACTTCAGCAGAATAATCATAATTTTCATCAAGATACCACCCTGCAAACCTATATCCATCACGAGTTGGCGTGTAATCTAACAACACGCCATTTTCACCATATCCAGTTGAACCATACTCTACAACAATAGGGTCAAATTGCTCGTTAAAAGAAATTGTAACCTTCTTCTCAACAAAATTTGCATATATGGTCAAATCTCCCGTAGTCCCCACAGGAATGGTCGTAACAGGTTGCGTGAAGTCCGCATCATAGAACCACCCTAAAAATTCACTGGCGTAGATATAAGGAGTAATTTGAGTAAAATCTATACTGTCATTAATGGTGTAAGTCGTTGGAGCATTTGAATTTGAACCAGCTGGCAAATTAATATAATTAATACTATATTCAATTAGACTAAAATCACCATAAATGATTATGTCGCTACTATATCCAGCAGGCAAAATATATGTGCCTGTACTTTCGTTGTACTCTAACAAGGTAAGATTATTCTCAATATACCAACCATTGAACTCGTATCCTGTTTCGGCTAATGCTGGTTTAATTGTTGTAATCGGCAACTCGGATATTGCAAATGATGTCGGGTTACCTTGTAATCTATCTGCTGGAATTTCAATTGCTTGCCCGTTATCAAGACGCTCCATATAGGTTATTGAAAAACGTTGCTCGGTATCGGCATTTTCGCCATCGACAGCGAAAACATCGTTTGATTTAGTAAAGCCAAAAGAAAGACAAGCCAACAGTACGCTGACTATTAGAACAGTTGCTAAAACAAAAAAACCGCAAACATAGCGAAAAGATTTAGTCATAATCACTCCCACTTTATTTTTATTATAACCAAAAGACAAAATAAAATCAAACAAAATACATAGCTTCGCGCGAATTTTGGCAACTATTACTTTTAGTTTTATTTGATTTAAAATTTATATAACTTTTTGTTATTATATGATATAACTAAAAGTTAAACAAAAAACAGCGCAAATTGCACTGTTTCTTTGTTTTACAAGTATTTTTGCGAAGTGCAAGGAGCACGGCAGAAAAAGCGAAGGCGCATATAAAGAAATATGTACCTGAGCTTTTTCCTGCCTCGCGACACAGCAATTCAAAAGACGCAGCAAAAAACTAATCTGATGTGATAATCTGCTTAATCTCGTTAAGTTGCTCTAAACTCAAAATCTCAATTTTGCGTCTCGCATCTTGATATGCCATTCTCAAAATCTCGGGATATTTCGGGTCTTGCACTTTCTCAAGCATTACATCAGCAAGTTTAACCAACTCATCTTTAGTCTTGTAATCGATTGAAGTAAGTATTTTTTCAAATACATTATAGCTCATCTCAATTACTCGTGGGTTGTTTGGTGTTAACTTTTCTTCCATCTTCTTTTCTCCTGATTTAGTTTAATCAATATATTAGCATTATTTAACCATGAAATAAGTATAAACGCTATTTTCTATTATGGAAATTTTCTATAAAGCGCGTTATCGCGAACTAGTGTTTGTATTTTGCTCTTTTATCACTTGAGCATTGTACACACCTTTAGCCTCATAAATACCTGAATTAAGCGCGGGTTCGAGTATTGTTTTTAAGCTATCAATAACTTTTCCTCTGCCACCTGCTGCTTTTACATACTCACCTACTGCAGAAGGTGTGAACTTGCTGCTTTCAAACAAATCCTTGTTTGCCTCACGGAATTCACAAACCTTTTCCATTAACGCGTACGCTGTTTGCATTGCTGCAAGTTTTGTATCGTTTTTAATTTCGTAAATAGAACCATTATCTTCGAGTTTTTTATTTTTAGATTTATCCTTAAACTCATGCTCAAACAAGTTTGTAACTGATGCTACGAAATTATGTGCAAATTCTTCTTCACGAGCTCGGTCAGCATAATCTCCTGACATTGTACCTTCGCCAACGGTACTTTCTGCCTCTGCCTTATTTGCTAAACTTTCTTGCTGACGGTCATATGCAAAACTACTTAAAGCATCAACCACCAACTCGTAACATTTTTGCTTTACGCTCGAAGGACACTTGTCGTCGCTCGGCTTTTTCTCTACTTTTTTAGTAGGCAAAGTCGGGTTTTCGTTCCAAACTTTTGACTCTTTCTCTGCTTTCTTTTCAGCGCCTACGCTAGCACTTTGCACTTCGTCAGCAAATGCATCATATCCGCCATTTTCCATTCCAAAGGTTTCAAGGCTTGTTTGTCTGGTTGATGCGCTTCTTGCTATGTCTTGTGCTACCTTTTCGTCAGCATTTCCGCCCCCGAGATGACTGTTTGCATCTTCTCTACTCTCAGGTTCGTAAACTTCTTCCTCGCGCGCGGGACCACTCTTATTAAAGGGGGCCGAAAGGCGTTTTAATCTAATTTCATTATAGTCTTCAGGTTCTACAAAATATCCTTTAAATCTAGGGTGTTCGCTAGTAAATTGTTCAATCCTAGCAAGAAGGTCAGGGTCAACAGAAACTTTTATTTTATCTTGTTCGACCGTCTGTTGTCCTAGTCCATATCTTTCCATTGTTTTAGCAATTTCTACTAAGTTCTGCTCTTTTTCTGGGTCGTAAATACTTTCCAAAACCTCATTGTCAGTCTTAGCCTTATCCTGAGACTTTGCATCAACTTGCCCTTCGAGCTTTCTTACATAATCTTCTTTATGTCCTCTTGCTTTTGCCACATGTTCTAATATATCTCCAAACATCTCGCCCTGCTTACTAGGAACTTTTGCGCTTTCACTTTCCGCAGTACTACCCTTTGGCGTAACCAAAGTAACTGCTTCACTTTCTGATTCGTTTACAGAATTAATGAGATTCGTCAAATTGTCAAAGCCGTCTATATTCTCTCCACCCTTAGTTTGTCCTTTATTTGACCCATTGCCAACTTTACCAGCAGAATCTCCGCTTTCACCAGACAATACTTCAAATTCAGCATCACGAACTATAGGCTGTCCTGAACCATTAGGATTAAATTGATTACTACTTTCTCCAACCTTACCTGCTGTTGCTGTAAATTGAGTGCAAAATGTCTTATAAAGTCGATATTCCGCTTCTGAACAGTACACGCCATTTACTTGATAAAATTCGTCAATTGTGTTGTAATGATTTAGTGTATTCCTTGTCGACACATGGCCATCAACATAACAATATTCTTCACCAGTATTTTTATCTTTCATAATTTGCATTGCTGCATCTGGTTTGCGTTGAGGGATTGCCTCAATTCTTTCTCTATTGTTTGCCGCATAAACTAAATCAAGAATTAAACCATAATCAACAGAATCTTCACAAAGTTTACCGTTAACATAGAATTTACTGTCGCCATTATCATATGTTTCAGTAGCAAGTTTCTCACCATAAAGTGTGTTCTCAGTTCTATTAAGCAACTTAGGAGCAATAGGAACAGGTCTTCTCTCTCCTTGCTCTTGCTTTTTATCTTTATTTAACTCACTCTCTGGAGGAAGGGCTGGTATAGTCTTAGTCTGAGCTGGAGGAGTTGCAGTACTCTCCATTTCTAATTTAGGAAGGTTAAAAATTAGAAAGTCAAGTTCTTCAGGCTTTACACGAAGTCCCGAACGAACGCCGAGAGTATTTGTCATTTGCGGAATGTATTTAGCGTACAAAATCGCACCCAAATTAACCGCTTGCCCAGCAACATTTGCAGGAACACCTTTTGCAGTAGCAAGGTCTGCAATACTTAAATTGAAATCTTGCGCAAAACTATTTATGCTTTCAGCATAGTAGTCTGCAATAAGTGGCATAATTGTTTCGCTGTCGCGCGGAAGTGTACTAATGTTACGAATAGCCTCCACAGTAAAGAAATCGCTAAATACTTGAGCATCGTCTTTGCTTAACCCCAACATCCTCACAACATCACTAGCAACGAGACACGCACTAGCACGCTCAATAGCATTACGATGAGTTTCAAACTCTTCTTTCGAAGGTAAATTGCTTGCAGTTCCGCAAAGTTCTGCCGTACGCTCAATATTAGGACGAACAGACAACTCTGAAACTGACTTCAATACCATATAAAGTTGCTCACTCTGCGTATTTGCATTAGAGTATTTTAAAACATAGTTATTTGGCAAGCCCGAAACACGCCTATTTGTAGACTTCTTCACAAAGTTTTTTATAGTACGAAGCGAACTGTAAAACTTGCGCTTTGTAACTTCTACGCCGTCTTTTTTAATATCGCTCGCAATAATGTCAATTCCTGCACCGTCAGCAACACGCTTAACCACTCTGTCAAAGTTTTCAATATTTGTCATGTGAGGCAGTCTGTTAATATTTAGCGAACCAATTTTAGGCGGAGCAAACGATGTCGCGCTTGTATCACTTGAGTCAAATTCAAAAGGACTCTTGTCAGAAACCTCTGCGATAACGGGATTTTGAATAAACATCTCGGCAGATGCCACTTTCTTAAACTCGTCAGGAGTAATCACAGGTTCTTCAAGAGAAAGAAGCGCCCATTCGTCAGTGTATGGAGTATCAAGATTACGCCCTGTAATAGATTCAATACGCGCCTTTGTTGCACTTTGGTTTAATTCCATATCACGCAATTTACCTAAAAGCGCTTTTGAATTGTACCCATTAGCCAAAAGCGAGAAAGGAACTCTCTCTCGTGTGTTATTTGCGTAATTTCTAACTTGAGCATCTTCAAAGCTGCCATCAAAATTAACTACAGTTTGCGCCTCTGCAAATTTTTCGCCATAGTAATCAGTGCCGATTACACCTGCAAGATTTTCAACATAGCGTCCCTTTGAATTAGGGAAAAAGTCTAAAAGCCCGCGGTTAAAGTACTTTTTCTTTGAAAACCAAAAAGCCTTTTTACCGAGCTCACTTCTCAACTTCATTTTGTCTGATTCTTTATTTCCACTCATACCTTACCTCTAAATTTCTTCATTATTTCTTTCTGTTTACGCATATTATACCACACTTCAATTAAAAAATCAATATGCTTTTTCAAAAAAATGCGTGCATGAAAAATGCAAAAAACAGCGTGATAAACGCGCTGTGAATTGCTATTTTAATCCTGCTATCTTCTTAATTGCTGGATTTGCTTCAATAATGAATGTAGTACGGCTATACGGACTCGCAATGAAGAAACACTGACCACGACCAGCAGTAACGATTGTATCTTGTTCGTCCTTGTTAATCTCACCAGCGTTGCGGTACAAGTTTACAAGGTCGGTCATGTCGTTTGGCGAAAGCGAGAAAATCATCGAATACTGACTCGCGTTAATAACCGCACTCGCCTGACGCTCAATATCTTTACTACCGACAAAGTCCTTAATATTCTGCGTAATTACAATTTGCATACCATTATATTTACGAATACGCTTAGCCATTTGCGCCATAAATTCAAGGGCAACGGGATATTTCGGGTTAATGAACAAGTGTGCCTCATCAACCGTTACAATTATTTTTCGGTTCGTCTTATACTTTTCGTTAAAGTCCTTGTTCTTTAAAATCTCGTTGTCAAGATATTTAAATACAAGTAACATTTGTGCACTTGCAACAGTCATGTTACGGTTAGAAAGAAGCGACTGGAAGTTAAAGCAGACAAGGTTTTCATCGGTTTCAATGCTCGTCGGGCCATTCCACAACTTTGAGTTGCGCCCACCTGTTGCGAATTTTTGAACATACACCTGCAAAATTTGCAAATTACGCCTAATGTATTCGTCAGTTTCGGCTTCAATTCGTTTATTTATCAAATTATAAAGGTCATCAAAAATCGGATAATCTTCGGGATTTAAAGTAGACAAATCTGTCGAACTATCGATGCGCTTATCATTGTAAATTTGCACAACAAGCGAGTTCAAAATCTCAAACGCATCACCGCTCATGCCGTCAAAAATAATACGAAAATACTCTTCCAAAAACTGCAAGTGCATGTTGAACGAGTCCGTAGACTTTTTAGCGGCTAGCGCTTTTTTGCGCTCAATTTCAACAAGTTCCTCTTCTGTTTCCTCACCAGTGATTACGATTTCTTCTTCGTCATCATCAGATAAATTCGTCATTACATGGAAGGGATTCAAAATTCCATGTACCGAACTACCTACATCAATATACTTTCCATGCAAATTTTTAGTTAAGTCAGTATATTCTTTTTCGGGGTCAAGAATAAATATACGCGTATTATCGGCGGCAAGATTTGCAAGCAGTGTCTTTGTTGCGTACGACTTACCCGAACCAGACTTACCTATAACAATCATGTTCGCGTTTACGCGCTCGTCATGCAGTGGGTTGTCTTTGTCCATGTTGACGAAAAAGTCAACAAAAACAGGATACGAGTTATAGCCTACATAGAACCCTTTACTATCTTGTAGGGTGTTCGAAATAAATGGAAACATCGCTGCAATTGAAGTTGTTTGAATATTACGGCTGCTCTCTATGTTATTGTCTATTCTACTAATATTTGTATTAATAAATGCCTCTACTTGCCTACCGAACATTTCACTATATTTAAAGCCGTTTTGCTTTAATATTGCACGAACTTCCTTTTTTACACTCTCGGCACACATAATGTTGATATGCACATCAAAAAGGTCTTCATTACCGATTTTTAAGTCACTAAGCAAGTCAGTCAATGTTTCATGTTGTGCCTGCAAATCAATTTGTTTACTAGACTTAAATGTTGAACGCATACGCCCTTCAAGTTCGACGATTGAACGGTCGATTGTGCGTTCGGATTTGTCTTTTTGCAAAGGAGTAAGGTTGACAACTACCTTTGTGCTACCTAAATTAAAGAACGGCCATGCCCACGCATTTGGCACTGACACGGGATAGTCTGTAATTGAAAAGTTGGTGTACGCTTGTCCATCAATAATTGTTTTACTCGTTTTAAACACAACCTCTTCGGGAATTGTCCAATCAGCATATTCAGCAATTGAGTGAAGTCCTAGTTCGGACTCATTAAAATCTTCGCCAAAAGTTGATTTTAGGAAAATAGCAAGGTCATTGTCTTTTAATCTCCACGACATAAGAGGCACTATACCCTTAGCCAATTCGCTTACCATACCTTCTATGGTCGTTCGCAATCCTTCACGGTCTTTGTCGTATACCACAATGTAGAAATGGTCCATGAAGGTTTTTTCCATATTCGCAAGGTCGCGCAAGTGCTGCATACGCGCTTCGAAAATTTCGCTACGGGCATTTACTTCGTCCTCGGTCATTTCGCCATCACTTGACAACTCAATTACCGAGTCAAACTTGCGGTCTTCGTTATAAATATATCCATCCATAACCATAGGTTTAGAAGATTTTATAATACTAACCTGCTGTCCAACAGCAACTAATCGCAAAGCGTTTGCTACAGTACGAATTACACCTTCCTGTTTTTCGCTATTTAATAATCCAAACTCAATTGGCCTTATTTCAAGAGCGGCTGCAAAATATTCCTTAAAGTCAATCATATCATTCGCAATCGCTTTATAAGGAATAATCTCACCAATATCAACATGCCCACGCATCGGGTGCTTTGAGTATTTTTTCTTATAGGCAAAAAATTTGAATAATATACCAAGCGTTGCATAAAGGCGCTTGTTATCTGCAATGGGTAAAAATAGCGAACCAATTATAGCTACCCAAGCAACACTTAAATAGATTTTTAAGTCGGTAGAGATACCTTGACTAAATATAAGGAGCAACAAAACAGCAATACCTATTGCGATAAAAACAATATCAGCAATAGTAATACCTTTCCAAAACTCCATTTTAACTTTTGTTCTACGCGGAATATATTTAACGCTCATAGTTTAATTTTACTCCCTTAATTGTTTTATACTCTGCCATTTCTAAATCTTAAATTTTTCGATATTCCAGATTCAAAATAAAGGCAAAGCAAAGCAAACTCCACAAAGACTAGTTTCTACATAATTATATAATAAATGCGTAAAAACTCAAAACGATTGACAAATAAATTCAAAATTTTTAGATAAAAACGAAAAGAAAGGCAAGCACTTTTCAAGCACTTGTCTTTCAAATATGAAACTTTATTTATCTAGCTTAATTATTATTCTTTTCCTTCGTCATTATTTTTGTCTCTAAATATTCTGCCTGTTTTGCTCTTGCCTAATTTTTCAAGAGAAGCTTTAATTTCATTTAATTTCGATTCAATAGATTTCTTTGTGCTATTAACATTTGTTGCAACATCTTGTACCGCTTGACGAATACCAGCATCGTCAATCTTAACTTTGTTATCAACCTTGACTTTTTGCTCTCCATTAGGCCCTTTATTTTCAGTATTTTGTGATTTAAAGTCAGCCTTTTGTGTGTTAACATTAAGATTGCGGTCGTCATTTTCGCTAACTTCGACTTGCACAGGTTTTCTAATTTCATCAATGATACCACCATCGATGTTGACACCAGCTGTTTCAGTGCTTTGTGGTTGTTGTTGACCCGCAGGAACATCACCCGAAATAGTAGGAACCTCTCCTGTTTGACTTAAATCAACAACTGGGCCGGTACCCACACCTTGACTTTCCGCGGATGTCAAAGCACTTCCAACAGTCCCATCACCTAAACCACCATTATTATCGTTAGATTTTTTAAGTCTCTCCTTTCTTCTATTCCAATCAGTATCCGTATTTTGGGGTGCTGGAGTTCCCCGCAACTCTTCTTCTATACGGGACTTCATCTCCATTTCTTCTTTTGCATCTTTATACTTCTTCTTATCAGCCCTATTGTCCAAAACTTTCTTAACAGCGCCACTAATTGGATTAGCACCAAATGCCTTATTAGTATCTTCAACTTTCTTATCTAAGTCAATATTCTTTGCTAAATCTTTTAACACGCTATGACCTGTATTCTTCCAATAATTGACACCTTTGGTAACAAAATTTCCATCTGCATCAGTTACAAACTCTCCATTTTCATCCCTGATACCATATTCACCGCCTGCCCTAAGGTGTTTTTCAGCATTTTGCAATTGTTTGCGACGAGTAGAATACTCTTCTGCCATACTTCCAGCAGCACCTTGACGGAGGCCACCGAGTGAGGTAACAGAACCTACGCGTCTTCTTCCCCAGCCACGCACTCCAGAGCCAGCACCCTTTAGTCCCTCTGTTCCGTTTTCAATATCAACTTCTCCATTCTCATCGTAAGCCAATCCTTCCGCAGCTTTTTTAGTTTTGTGCTTATTTCTAGCGTTTGCTACGCGGTCGTATGTCCATGTAGCAGGACGAGCACCAGCTGATGCTAATTGTCCCGTTGTCTTCATACCCAAAGACTTTACATCTTTAGCAGCACCTTCGCCTTCTTTGAGCGCGTTACCTTGTCCAACTAAGTCAGTAACCAAATCTACAAGCGAGTTAATTGCAACAAGTCCCGTGAATATGAATATTAACTGAACAATCGCATTATAAAGGTCATTTATCCCTCCAGATGGGAATAACTGAACTGTTTGAAGTAGCGTCAGAACCATAAATACAAGGTTAAGACCGATGATAGGTCCATACGCCGAGAAAGTTCGTTTTACAAACGCCCCACGCCAAGCCTTGTATCTCTCTCCACCGTCTAACGGCATGAGAGAAACCGCAAGTGGAGAAAGCACGAAAAGCACTGTTAATTCAAATATTCGGAGTATTACACCAATTAGCAGTTTTAGTAGTATCATAACCACCGCTACAGATGATATGTAACCTATAATATAGTTATAATCTAATGGGTCGTAAAAGTAGAATACAAGATTATAATTGTTTTTATCAAATGACGAGAATGTAACTGTCGTATCCCACCCGCGATTAATAGTTACCTGCGCAGAGTGGTCATCAGTAGTTGGCTGCAAAGCCGACCGAAACGCCGTGTCAATTAAATCCGCGACACCGCTTTGACTGTAAGTTATGGACTCCATTCCCGGTATCCATTTACAATTATTATAGACATTTTGCGCAAATTCAGCATCGTCCCGCGCTCGATTTGCGTTGAATGCCGCAGCAGTAAATACTTGAGTCGAAAATGATTCTGCTCCACGAGATGTTGCATCGTCGAGCATTCGCAAGACCATGTTCGAGACCCAAACACCTAGGAAACAAACAACAGGAACAATTGCAAAATACAAAATTGCCTTTAAGGCGTTTTTAAATATTGGACCTTTTGCGTTGTCTTTTTCATCAAACTCAGTCTTAATAACCGCAATAAATGTTGTGATAAACAACAAGAATATAGCAGCAACCAAAATCGAGATGAATACTGCTTGCACTGTCGAACTTTGGAAAAATTGAATAGTTAAGTCGCCCTCGACCGCAACACCGTTATTGTAGTAGATATCAAGTCCAGCAGCCCTACGGAAAACGAGTTGCACTGCGTCCATTATGTAGAACAAACCCATTTGCAAGCCGTATAAAATTACACCTAAAACATACGAGAAAAAGTTAACAATCGGGTCAACAATGTATGTAGTAAATGCGCTACTAAACCAATCTATGATTTCATCTATCGGCCAAATACCGAGCATCGATGTACCCTGCAATCTCGTTCCTCCTGTTTTTAAGACTTTTTATAATATTTTGCCTAATTATATCAAATAAAATGTATTAAATCAAACGATTTTTGCATCTATGTGAAATAAATGTGAAATTTTGCAAAAATAGCGCACTCTAATATTTTTGCAAAATAATTAGCAATTAGCAATTTCGGCGCACTGCGTGCGGTCTACTTTTATTAATACTACACAAAAAGTATCATAGTATAGCACTAACTAAATTTTAGGTAATTAAAAATTTCCTTATATGAAATACATTAAAACAGTATGAGTGGCTGGAAATTTTGTCCTTGACTGCTAATTGCTAATTGCTAATTTACGAACGGCGTTTACGCAAATGATATTTAGTCTATGTGCCTTCACTTTCACTGCTCACACTCCCCCAGTATGAGTCCTTAATCATAAACTTAAAGCGGTAGTCATAGTCATCGCCTTGTGATTTATCAGGCACAAAGATATACTCAACAAAATCATCATCACTTGTACACAAAGTTAAGTTAATTTCAACATCTTCACCGTAGTGATTTGTAACCGTAAATGTCGTTTTGTCATATTCAGTAGACTGTCCAAGTTTCCCAACGAACAAACTTTTATACTCGCCACTTTCCGCGTATGACGAAACTTCACTCGTATTCTCAATACCAGTGGCAAGTGTATCTGTGTGGTCGGGTAAAAATAACGGAGCATAAGTTAAGCCAACATTAGACTGATAATCAGGGAAAAAGGTATCACTGTCGTCAGCCTCGTCACTACTACCTGAGGAGTTGTTGTCGCCTTCACCCGCAAAACTCGGCGCGTAGTCAAAGCCCTGCTCCCCATCAGTTTGAATTCGTGTAACATGTGCAATATAATCAGCCCCATCTATATGAAGTCTCAAATAAATATCAAGCGTTAAATCACTCACACTATCGACATAAAAGTTTACATAATCAAACTGCCAAACTTTGTTATCATAGTCAATAACAGTTTCAAAATTCTCATCTGCCCCGCGTTGTCCGTCAGGATAAATAATTACGCTCTCATATTCCATGTATGGCATGTTGTTAAGCCTGTTTATTCCCTCTTCCGCTTCTTCACCTTCGGTATAGAATAAATCTGGCGAAACATCAACCATTTCAAGTCGTGTATATGTCGGGAACTCTGCCGAAATTGCTGGAGTTAACTCATTTCCGCCTGCATCATAAGTTCCCGCAATTATATCAGCAATCTCACGCACTGTATTTTCATAATCATACTTATAGATACCGTTGGCAGCACTTGAAGTAAATGAATGAGTATCTGGATTACCATCAACATCGTAGTACACTGTTATTACTTCTTCTGTCGGCGCATCAGGATTATCTGGGTCTGGTTCAAGCGCAATCGTATAAGTGTCGCTCGGCTCATCATAGACAAATGTCATACCTTCGCGAGAAAGAGCATTCTCGCCAATTATAGTATCCATTATGTAATTATACAAGAAGTCCGAATACTCTTGATTAGCAATTATTCCAAGTTTATCAATTTCACCGACATAGTCATGAATAAGTGCATCAAGTTGCGAGGGAGCAAGTGTCATGAGTTGACTGACAGGAGTAAGTTCGTGCCCGAGACCATACTCCATCAAATTAATCTGCACATAAGGCAAAAACTCGTTGATAAAATTTTGATTATAACTCGATGTTACTTCACTATCAAGATTAAAATTCCATCTATATTGTGTTTCATATACACGCTCTACACTCCAAGTTCCAGAATCGCTTACAGCATCATATGTATACTCACCTGCAAGCCCTGCAATTGTGTGTTCAATAGCACCATCATGACCATCAAGATACAAATCATCCGCCTCAAAAGGTTTAATTACAGGAAGCGAAACGGTCGCACTTTGCTGTTCTCCATGTGTTAAATACGATGTGTCAGCATAAAAAATATAGTTCAAATTTTCGCCCGTTTGTCCGTCAATATAGCCGTAATTACCGACTAAATAATACAAAATTGAATATGCAACAATCTCATATTGCAAGGCTGCGTTTTTATTAAATTTATCGCGGTCAGCTTGAAGCTCTGCATCATCAGTCGTCTCAAAGGCTTCTGGTGTATAGGTTGCACGAACAGCCTGAGTCGCACTTGCGCGGTCTTCATTATCTTGTGCGGTGTATTCAGACGAGTCCCAGTCCATGCCTGGATATTCTTTGTCGCCCGTTTGATAACGGTCATCAGGGAAAGACTGTTCACCTTCGCCTGTTCCAGGGGTTAGTCCACCACTATCAAACCAACTACATCCAGCAAAGCAAAAAACGACCAGCAACAACATTAAAAATATACCAACTCTTGCAACTTTTGCCAAATCTGTAAACTCCTTTTATTTTTTGTCTCTACTAATTTTTGCGTATCTTGCTATTTATTTTTTGTGGAAGTGCGGCAGATACGAGAAGTGTAGGTTTTTTCGGGCGGGGCGGTCGTCCGCCCATGCCGATACGCCTTCGGCGAGTGTGTTTCCTCTCTATTTGGAGTGCGCACACGCACCGTAAGCGGTCGAAAATAACCGAACGACGAAGTAGATGCTGCGCTAGACATAAAAAAGTTGATAGTCGATAGCATATAAACACTACTATCATTACTATCAACTTTTCATTATAAATTACTAGCCTATTAGTTACCTGTTGAAGTGTCAATGTAAAGGCTAGGTACCCATTCAGGAAGATAAGTACATACCAACTTCATGAGAAGTATCAACGCAATTACCGCAACAAGACCAATAATAAAGTTTACCAAACGCTTTTTTGCCTCCTGTTGCTGGTCCGCACTTTCGGCACGCGCTAATTTTACACCCAAAATTATGGCGTAAATCACACCTGCTGTAGCAAGAAGAATTAGCAAAGGATAAAGAATTGTGTTAATTGCATCAACAATTTCACCTACCCAAGCCCATTGTCCTGAATTAATGTCAGGTGTTGTAGGGTCTGAACCATCAGCTAACAAAGGGAAGCCTGCAGCAGAGTTCATAATAGCGTTGGCCGCTTGAAACATGAGTGCACTCATTAATCAAATACCTCCGATATTTTTTGATTTGTTTTAGAATTGCCTTAAACTAAAACTTTTAAATTATGTTTTGCTTGAAATTCAAAATTATGCGTATAATTAATTACATATTATTAAGGCTCAAATACGCAATTACAACTGCCAAAAAATCAAGCAAACACAAATTTATGAAAATATATTACCAAATAAATTTGACAAAAGCAAATTAATTAAGTACAATTTTTAAGAAATTTTAAATTTTTTTAAAGTTTTTGCCAAAAATAATCTAAATTGAGTAAAAATTTATCGAAAATTACCACCTGTTTTTCGGTAATTTTTTACAAAAATTTACCCATTAACTTAATTTCGCCTTTATTCTTCACTTTAAAAAAGTTTAAAAAATCGGAGGTATTATGAATAAGTTTTGGAAGTATTTCTGGGCTTTTGTTGTCGTTGCTATTTTGGGTTACGGCATATCGTGTATAATCGGCTCATTTTTAGAAACAGGCTCAATTACTGTTGAAGGAATTATGGGCGGTTATTCGTGGGGTATTTGGGCTCTAATAATGGTTGCCTTCATTCTTTACATTTTAGTGCAAGCAGCAAATGGCAAATCTATGTTTAAGTCATCAGATAAAAAGAAAAAAGACGGTAAAAAGCCAACGGAGCAGTTTTTCGATTCTGAATGGCTTACAGAACAAGAACTTAATAAAAAGTACGATGGTTGTTTTTTTCGCGACCTTCATAGTCACAAAGACGGTGTGCCTATTCGCGCGCAAGCGGTTGGAAACAATGTAAAGGTAAATCTTCTACACGAAGTTTGGCACACTATGATTGTAGGTACTACTGGTAGTGGTAAAACTGCTGGTTATATTTCCCCTACTATTCAAATTTTGGCAAGCACCTCAACAAAACCAAGTTTGGTAATCATGGACGTTAAGGGTGAATTATATAATATGCACGGCAACAAGTTAAAAGACGAGGGCTACACCCTAGTTACTTTTGACCTGCGAAATCCGTATTCAAGTACGCGCTGGAACCCGATGTACAAACCTTATAAAAACTATCAACGCGCGCTAAATCTGAGAAAAGAAGTAATTGTCCACCGCAACGAAAACCCCGCTGACTGTGGACTTCGTGTCATTTCCCCAGTGTATGATAACGAGTGGTACGAGTTTGAGGGAGTCGCTTTTCCGAACCGCGACTCAATAGAAAGCCAGTTAACCGCCACGAGAAAAGGTCTAATTGACTCGGCGTTTGAAGACCTAAATGACATTGCGATGTCCCTAAGTCCTGTATCAGAGGGTACTAATGATGCAAGCTGGCAACAAGGCGCAAAGGACTTTATCCTAGGCACTATGCTAGCCATGCTCGAAGACTCCGCCGACCCGCGTCTTAATATGACAGCAGAGAAATATAATTTCTTTAATTTATATAAGATATGTAATGTGCGCGATGCCGACCCCGACAGACAATTTGGCTCACTGCAAAAATATTTTGAAGGGCGTGGACCCATGTCAAACGCAACTACCCTTGCAGGTCCTATTGTAAACAATGCACCTGGTACAACTCGCTCTTACTTTGGTATGGTATCAAATGCTGTTAATGTATTTGCTGATAGCGGTGTATGTTTTGCTACTAGTGCAGACGAAATTGATTTTGAACACTTTGCAGACAAACCAACAGCGCTATTTATCAAGGTTCCCGACGAAAAAGAAACGCGCCACCCTATAGCACAAATGTGCGTATTGCAAATGTACAAAACCCTTGTTGAAGTCGCAAGTCGAACGCCGAAACTAGAACTTCCTCGCCATGTTTATTTTATTCTTGACGAGTTTGCAAACATGCCAAAAATTCCTAGATTTGAAAGTATTGTAACTGTCGGTCGTAGCCGTGGAATCGCGCTCATGCTCGTCGTACAAAGTTACAGACAGGTCGAAATCAAATATGGTGAAGCAGCGGCAGATGTTATCAAATCAAACTGTAATGTACATGTATACTTAGGTACAGAAGACCAAAAAACAAAAGAAGAATTTAGCGCTCGATGCGGACAAACGAGTGTCGAAGCAAAATCAACAAGTGAAAGCAAGTCAAAACAAGACACAACAAAGTCGACTAATGTTCAGCGTGTCAGTCGTGCACTCATTACACCTGACGAACTCGGCTACTTAAAGAAAGGTGAAATGATTGTGTCAATGTTTAAGGAAAAAGCCTTAAAAAGTGAATTTACATTCGCATACAAAGTTAGCAATGTTTATAATATGAAGCCTATGAATGATGATTATGTTATTCCTCGCTTCATAAACGAAGACCAGATTTACTATGACATTAGACAGCGAAACAAACTTGTTTTAAGCAATAACAACTTTAACTTTTAAAAAAGCGGTTACCCCGCTTTTTTGTGTATTTTTTCGACAAAAAAACAAAAAATAGTCATAATGCGATTTTTATCTAAAAAAATTGTCAAATTATATCATTTTATTTGTGTTTTCTACGGCAATTTGATAAAATTATTTAGTAATTAAATTGTGATTTTTACGGGCATAAAAAAGGGGGACTTTTTATGAATAATAGGAAATTCGGAAACTACACAGTTTTAGCTGTGGTAAGTATTATTGCCTTGCTGGCTTTTAGCATGCTCGGTGTATCCTTACTTGCAAAACAAAAAAGTGCTAGTGCCGTTTCTACTCCAACAGTGTATATTGAAAAGGTTTTTTTACCTGATGCTTACGCTGATGATGGAGAATATAGCCCTACAGAAATTAGGCACATTGTTAGTTCCGCAGAAAGCATTGAAAACGGACAATTTGTCATGTTAAACACCGAGCAAGCAACACTTCAAGATGAAGAAGGTATCGAGCAAGTCGGCAGAGAGGCTATTTATATTTACTTTGGAGGTCCAAACAACGCAAGTGGTTTATACTTTACAAATGTAAATGTTAGATTTAATGGTCAGTTAATTCAAGACAACTATATAAACGAAGATGGCGACACTCTTGAAACTATCCTTTATCTTCACGGGCTTACACCTGACGAAGTCGCAGAAGACAATCTAAACAGCGACTACATCACCCGCTACGATACGGGAGTTGATACCGAAGTTTCTGACCCCGAAGGCAGATATGACATCGAAATTCCGTACATGGATAGAGAAACAGGTCAACAATACAACTTTACTTTCACCTTTTACCTAACCACTCAAAAGACCTATTCTGTTCCTCTTGAAATGCCATCACTTAACGACACCGAGAAATTTACTTTGTCTAATCAAGAGTATGGTATGCTCCACTACTTTAACTACAACAACGAATACACAACTATTTACGATGAAAATTTGAGCCTAATCACCCGCTCTACAAAAGGTGAATTATATTATCCCCAACTATATTACAATCCTGAAAAGTATCAAATTACCTACACTCGCACTCTTTATAATTATGTTGAAACCGTAGAACTTAATTTCACTGCCCGTGACTCTGGCAGTGGCGAATATGGTGAATTGATTGTAACAACTTCAACAAACACAGGTCTTTCAAACTCTCGCACATATCGTATTGAAAAAGGTAATAATGACCATTACACTTTACGAGTTCAATTTGATGAAGCAGGTGAATATGTAATAAACAAAACTGCGCGTTTGCGTACTGGAAACCCGTCAGACAACAACGGAGTTGCGACTTATGCTCTTGCCAGCGGCGAAGTTGTAACATCAAATGAAGACCTATTAAAAAGTGAAAGACTTGTAATAAATGGTTATACTGCGAATTACGCAGATTCACGCTCAACAACCGCATCACTTTATGACAATACTTATGCTTATAATTCTATGAGTACTGTCCCATCGACTACTCCAAGTGTTGTTTACGCTCATGACTTTTTGACAAGCAACACAGAAATCACTACAATTTCTGCTAGCGACCCAACCCCACCTGAAAGTATTTACACTGCAGATTTCAGCTTTTTAAATACCAACGCTAGTGAAAATAACAGCGTAATTACTAATGACAGCTTGACATCAACCGATGTTAGTGCAACTGGAGTTATTGAAAATCTCTTTCTGGATAAAAGCGAAGGCGGAGTATTCAACTTAAACTCAACAAAAGTAATTCATGCTAGTACTAACATGCCTCCCGTAAGTTTTGAGTTTTACGGTAGGCTTCAAGCAACAAATGTAAGTTGGTATGCTTACCGAGACACTTTAGGCAATATTACGGTGTCTAATTACACTCGTAACCTTCAATTCCAAAATGCAGGTACATATCTCGTTTACTTAACTTATGAGAACATAATTTATGAATCAGGTCATGCAAATGACGGCATGACTTATCAGTATGCACATCAAATATTCTACTTCGAAATTACTAATGATACCCCACAAATAGAAATTAGTGCAAAGACAACTTCTGACTACCCTGGAATTAAAGATGCATCGGCAACTGCACTAAACATGAACGACTATACAAACGACTTCGTTTATGTTTCATGGAAAAATGTCGGCCCCTTTGATGCTGAAATTACTGCAAGATATTATGCTTATGATTGGAGTAATAATCTAATCGGTCAAGGCGACATAAATGCCCTTGTTTACCAGCAAAATAGTGTTGGCGATTATTTTGATGTTACAAACGGCACACCGACAATGCTCTATGGTACTAATTTAAGTGTAAATGGACGCTCTGGACTTGACGGCAACTACTACATTCAGGTTTTTAGAGAAGACTCTCCCGAAGCGTTTGTAAACCATCATTTTGTTATTGATACTGCCCCTATTACAAACATAACAGCAGTTGAAATTGAAGGTAGACATGTTGCCGCGGACGAAAACGGAGATGCAATTGTAATATCTCGCCTTACAGATAACGCTAGCGATTATGTTCTTGCAACTAACACCCCGTTTGCATGGACTTGGGACGACAAAGCAAGTGGAGCTGAAATCACCGCTCGATATGTTTACTCAAGTATTCAGACAGATGGAAGCTTCTCATTAGACAGTAGTTATATCGAACAAATGAAAAGCATGGCGGCTTCAAATCAAAATGTGTTGATGCCCACAGATTCTTCCTTTGGAGGTTTTACTCCCGCAATAAATTACAATAAAGTTGATATAACTGATGTATTCACAAACCTACCCACCTCACAAATTATATCAAGTCCTCAATTTGCAGTGCTACTTCTCACCGATGCTGCGGGCAACACAGCGATTTTCATAACGATTTTAGATGACACAGAAACACAAATTTTGCAAGACCCAGAACAAACTTCATATGTAAATATTATTACCGACGACACAGACTTCTACTGGGGCACACACAAATCAATTTCTATTAATCAACTATCATCTACCGATAATCAAATTAATGACATTTTGGACTTCGTAAACGGCGACTACACATGGACACTTTCAAATAACACTTTCACAGCAGATGAGATTGTTAAAAATGCCCTAAACTCTGCAATTAGTGCAAATAATTATATTACCCCTATTGATAGCGTTGAGTTCTCTATCTCAGATGGCACAACAGAAACGATAACACCATACATCGACACGGACGGAACTCCTAAAAACTGGTGGGGAACTATTTCAGTTGACCCAAAACCAGATTCAACTGACACGCATCAAACACAAATTCGCCCAGAAGGTGTAGTAGATAATTTAAATCACCCTATTCACGAATTTGCCAACAGCAATTCGCTAAGTTATACAATTCGTGTGTATGATGAAATGCGCAATTACAATGGTAATTTTACCGTTGATGTAAATCTTGACCGCTCACAAGGTACTTTACGCAGTTATGACTCGTTTGAACCTAACGCAGATGGTCCTGTATTAGTTGAAAGCATTCGTACAGAAGACGAAGTTACTGACAGTCAAGTCGTACCAAACACATACTCGACAAATCGCCGTTATGTAACTTTTAGTTGGACTGTCGCAGACGAATACTTTACAATAGACAGCATAGTCCTTCGCTTCTATCCTTTCTCGTATAATAAAGATAACGAAAACTACCCCTACTCTGACTCTTATGAAGATACAGTTATTTATGATAGCGACGGCGAGTCTGACTATCAAATATTTACTGTCGAAGCAAGCGGAAGCGTTACATCTACTCACTACCAAACTAGTGTACTAGTGCCTCTTGACTATGTTCAGTCGTACGGCGGAGCTGCAAGTTCGGCAGGTATGTACGAAATCATTAGAACATATCACGACGGTTTTGACGAAAATTCGGCAGAAGCAGGTGGCGATACTTTGGTAAGAACTTACACTTACTACCTTGACCGCAACCCTATTATTCCTACCGATACAAGCAACTACGGAAGTGATATTTCAATAGGCTTTGGTTATGACAAGGGCGAGTATGAAGGTTATCCTGATTATGGTGGAGTTACATTTAATCAATTTAGTCGTACATCAAATAGTGATATCTTCCGTGATGTATTAACATTTGATGCGACCAATGACCCAGCTAGTGAACCAACTAACATGGTGATTGATAGTAACATTTTACCCGCAAGTATAAACTTAAGCACTTGGGCAGCCGATAACGGTAACAGTGTTTACGACAAATATTACTATCCTGTTGGCGATGAAATTGACGAAAGTCAAGCCGCAACTTTGCTAAATGAAATCTTCGATGCTTATCAAAATAGTTCGCGAGTTCAAGTAGTTGTGCAAACATTTATACGCTCAAACACAGGAATTTACACTTTCTATAACCAGCGTTTCTATTCTAATATATATAGAAACAATGCAAGCGAAGCATACGATTGCTACCCTCTTGACAATCTAAAACACGCATTTACAAATGTTGGGAAATATCGAGTTATTCTCTTTGACCTAGCAAACACAACGGGTGTAATGAATGGCGATGCAACATATTTTGAGGAACTCACATATGGAAATGATTTAATAGACTTATCACCAAATTATACAATATTTAACTTTGAACTCACAGGAATTAGCCCAGATTTTAACTTCCAAAGTGGTGATACAACATTTACAGACATTGATATTTCTCAATCAAATGTAACTGGTGCAGACAAAGTGCGCATAAGTTGGTCTGACCCAACTGATGTATACACAGCCCAACTTGCCTTTAATGATGTGCTAGTATACAAAACAATTTACACAAAATCAAATCCCAAAATTGATGCAGACGGAAATGAAAATTCTGGTACAACTACAAGTTACAGTTTCTCTAACCCAATTTTACTTACCTGTGATGCTGACGAATATGAAGAACTACTTTCCGACCCTGACGAAATTGAAAATGTAACATTTATTTACCGCGAAACGCAGGCTGAACTTGATGCTATTATAAATGCAGCGCTCGAATCAACTAACCTTAGCGATAGCGAATTTTACAAAATGCGCGTAGATGGAGTATATAACTATTATATTCTTCTACCTCGTGCAGACTATGAAAATACATCACTTTATCAAAATAAACTCGTCGATGTCGAGTACACTGTAAATGTACACTACATCGCAATGTCTCCCGATGATTATGATGCACCGAACATGTCTAATCAGTCGATTTATTATGAAACAACACAATCACTTTATGTAGACAACACATCACCCTACCAAAACCTTGTAAACCTAATTGAAAACGATGTCTACCTAAACTCACTCAACACAAGCGGAACTAACTTTACTGATTATTTAATTGAAAATATAGATAACGATAATGTTACTTTCTTAAAGTCATATGCATTCGCGGTTTCAAGCTTTACACTTGACTACTTAAATGAGTATGAATCGAGCCTTGAATACTACTACTTCCGCCATGAGAATTATACTGGTAATTACCTACAACAAACAGTAGTTCAAGGTCAACCTGGTTATGACGAAAATGCAGAAAACATATTCTCACCCACTAACCCTGACTACCACCTTGCCGTTTATCGTGGAGGTATAAACGAAGCGACTGGTACAACAATCACAGAGCCTGGTTATTACGACATTATTGAACAAGACACCGCAGGTAACATGCGAGTTTACACAATTTTTGTTACAGGTGGAGATTCTACGATGCATGCTACAATTAATGACGACAGCATCGACTTCTACACCACTACGGCTTCTGGGACAACTGTTTACTATAACAACCAGCAGTACTACCCCAATAACAAAGATATAATTGAGTTTAATAGTGGCGATTTTAGATTTGACTTAATTGAAAGTAGCGACTTGTGGACAACTTTCACAATTCGCAACCTTATGGGTCAACAAGAGCGCGAAACATACTATTACGCTCCTGATGACACGCTTACCAACCTACCTACATTCAGTGGGGTAACAGTTAACAACATCGACACTATCATTCAAAACATAAATAACTTCATTCAAGAAACGGCTCTTACTTACTCCAATTCTCAAGGTTGTCGCATTCAACTTACAATTCATAGCAGATTAAACAGCGATAATGACATCGTGATTTATATCAACACAGCTGGCGCATTACTTATCGACAGCGAAGAAAGTTTCCTAAGTTTGATAACTGTCAACAACGACAATACATTCACAATTAGGCTTCCTGACACACGCAGTATTCCTTCAACATGGCTCGAGGACTTCCGTGTTTATCGTGATGGTAGTTTACAATCTTATGATGCTAATCTAAAGCCTTTACCTAACAGCGCAAGTGATATTACTGATGATTCAATCATAAACGGTTACACTTTTAGGCTTGCTAGCAATGTAACCTACCGCTTTGAGTTTACAGATAATTTTGGTAGAAGTTATACCTATTCATATCCAACTGACACAAGTGTAGTTCGTGAACTTACATACTCAGGCGGAACTATGGAATATGAATATGGTGGAACTCTTTATACTTACACTTCAAATGATGTATTGTTTAGGTATCAGTCTAGCGCTCTGCGAATTAATTTAAGCATAACCGACCTTGATACAAACACATTGCTCTACACGAACTCAAATCAAGATGGAACGGTGAGCGATTTGCCAACCGATTCACCATACTTTGATTTGGCTATTGATGACATGTCACTCGGCGTAACAAACTTAACATTCAATGCCACACAAAATATTCACTATCTTGTACATATCGCAGTTGACAATTATACAGACACCGCAACAATCTTCGAATTTGTGATTTACACACATTTCCCTACTATTTCAATAACAGATACTGCGGGCTCACCACTAATTAACGATGTTACATCAAGACCTGTTATGATTTCGTGGTCTCAAACAAACTCTCTATTTAATCCGTATGTAACACTTGTTAGTCCTGACGGCACAGAAACAGAAATCACCTCGCCTACTACCGTAAGTGAAGAAGGTGTATACACCGTAAGACTTTATAACTCAATGGGTGTGTACTCAAATGGAACGCGTGTATTTACAATTCGCTCATATGAAGTTTCAGTGTATGGAGTATATCAGCTTGATTCACAAGGTAACACAACTCAACTTACTGCACATTCTGTACCATATAATTATGCTATGACCACAGGCGGAACGACATCAAATATGTCAATGCCTCAATACTTCTTCCTTAGTTCTGATAGTGACTGGGATAGAAATATTGAAATTGTAAGAAATAGAGATAAAGGATTAAACTATCGTGTGGTTGACGAGTTCGGAAACACACGAATTTGCAATGTTTATGGAACTACAACTCATGTTATTAGCACATACTTTGCGGTAACTCGTATTCCTACTTCAAATATTTCATCGGCAACTAATTTTAGAATTAACGGCGAAACCCCTACTTCAAATTCTAGAAACATTTACAAACGCCTGACCGATACCGAAAACGCGACAGCAACTCTGACATGGGAAACCACCTACTATGACAGTAGTATTACAACAGCAGGCATAGAAAATACTTACGCAGACTTCTATTCCCTCGAATTATGGTACAACAATGTGTTAGTTGGCACTTATACAAGCGGAAATATCTTACTTACGCAGTCAGGTATTTATACTATTCGAATCCATGATGCTGTAGGCCAAAATCAATACTTTGGTGCAAATTATACAGAATTTACCCTAAATCTATTAAATGAAGTCGTTTATTATGTAAACGACCTTGCTCCTATTCAGTATGCAACATTCTCTAATGATGTTGACCTATACATTCCTACTACTTTCTCGGGTGATTTGAGTGAATATGACTCTCTAGAAGTAAGCATAACAAGAAATAATGAGGCGTACACACTCGCAGCAACAGACGGACACTATATCTTTACAGAACCTGGTGTCTACACAGTTTCAATGCGCGGCTCAATTCGCTCGGTAGTTGGTACAAATTCTGCTGATTTGGTTTCAACTTATCAATTTACAATTCTATCCCCTAATGAAGCACTGACAAGTTATGAATTCACAGCCATGACAGGCTACGAAATTATTTCAGTTGTTCGTTCGGGAACTGATATTACTGACGAAGTGCGAGGAACAAACAGTACAATTCACTCTATATACATTGACCCTGATAACTACGGTGTAGGCAGATATTCAATCACTGTTAGATATGCTGGAACAGGCTATAACCCAAGTCAAAATTATACTTTCGACTTTTGGATAAACAATGAAATTCCTACAATCAGTTGTTCACGCGATTGGGGGTCATCAAGTACTTCAGGCTTTACAATTACAATTAACCCTGCCAGCATTTACGAGCGTGTTGGTGACTGCTATATTGTAGTAAACGGTCAAATTGTATATACGATTAATGCTGAAAATGGTACCGTTGTCGAACCACAAAACTTTAATTATAACGAAGCAGGAACATATATAGTACAAATTCAGTCTGCTAGTGGTAATGTGCTTTCAAGTAATAGGCTCACAATTGATGTTCCACTGAACACCGCTGCAATTATTTTAATTGTAGTTGCTTGTGTCGTTGTAGTTGGACTTGTTATAATGTTCATCATTATGCGTACACGCATGAAAGTTCGTTAATAATTTATAATCTAAAAGGACATGTGATTTTATTTCGCATGTTCTTTTATTTTTAAGGTTTTAAATATAGTTAATTATTATTTAAAAATTTTTTAATCGGGATTAAAAACACTCAAAAATATTCCCTATTATATTTTATTTTAGCATAAAATAAAAACTACATATAAATTGAATTGCACTAAAGCTAGGAGATGTATTACAATATTTTAATTATATATGTTAAATTCTTATTATTTTTGTACTTTTTTGTACGACATTCACAAAAATCAAGAAAATATTTTACTTTTTGTGTGTAATATGATAAAATATTTCTAAACAAAAGAGGAAATTATGAACAAAAACGATAAATACAGAGTTGATATTGAAAAATTAAGAACACTAAATTTATACCAACTACGAGAAGTAGGCTCTAAAATAGGCGTGCGAAACCCTACTGCATTAAAAGCGGAGGAATTGCGCCAAGCAATAGTTGATGTTGTTACAGGAAAAGTTGAGCCTTATTTAAAAATTAAAAGTGGCAGACCTCACAAAAAAGAAATTATTCCTGACAGTGAATGGAATAAACTTGTTGGCTTTGAGGCATTTTCGAAAACAACAGGCGCATTATACTCGACCGAAGGCAGCAAATTAAAAGAAGTGCGTGAAAATATTTACACGGGTTTTGTAAAATACATTGGCGACACTTTGTATTTCTTCCCTACAAGTTCTCAAAGCCTGGATATAAATGTTTACGCTATTATTGAAGAAAACACACTACACTTTGAAAATTTGCGAAATGGTGATAAAATCAAGTGCGGTATACACTTCCAAGAAAGAACCCCGCGCGTGCTTGAAATTTACGAAATTAACGATTGTCCCCCAACACTTACTCGTCAAGACTTTGCTCAAATGGAAATTTCTCCAATAAGTAACACAATAGAATTTACTCTGCCTCAACTAAAATTTATAAATAAGGTTTGTCCATTTAAAATTGGTCAGCGTTTAATGATAGTCGGTGAAAACGGTGCAGGACAAACTTACTTATGCAACAGTATAGCAAAAGATTTAGATGAAAGGTACAAAGTTGTCTACTTTTCTGTTTGTAAGCGCCCCGAAGAAAAAATCTTACTTAAAAACTGTGAGTACTTCTTTACAACTTTTGATACCTTACCTGCTGACATTAATTTTTATTTTGAAATTATTCTTGACAGAATTAAGCGTATATGCGAATTAGGCAATAATGTTGTATTAATAATTGACGATATTACTACTCTTATGACAAACTTGCGTGATTTATTGTCTGACCGTTGTCCTGCTAAATCTTATGATGACGAAATTTTGCAACAACTTAAACGCTTATTTGCTTACAGTAGGAATACAAACAATGGAAGTTTAAGTATAATTTGTTCGGGCTATACAAATTGTACTGATGAAAAATTAAGGGATTATTTAGATATTCTGGATAAATTATGCAACTGCCACATAAAACTAATTAGGGAGAATTACATTCAAGGCAAGCCAGAATTTTACGATGAGAGTCAAACATTTGCCGAAGTAATAAGGCAGGTTTAGTTCAATCATTGTTAACTAGGAAAACGAAACAGCCTACATTAGCGCATATTTTAAAAGAGAAATAAGTAATACAAGAGAAACAAGGAATACAAAAAATTACTAAAAATAAAAAAGATATATCGGTGGTTTTGATATATCTTTTTCTTTTTATTAGATTAGTAATCAAATATGTCGTTAGGATTAGTCGTGTCACCTGCTCTTTCTTGTTTATCAACAGGAGTAACATTATTTAAGTACACAACAAATTCATTACGCTCTGCAACACCTGGGTTTCGTGTCCATGCAGATGTTATCCATTCTGAGTAAACACCAGTACCTATTGCCGTTGTACGCAATGTACTAATATTAATCACAGCACAAAGGTCGTTGGCTTCCTGTCTTACTGGAACATCTACATAAGGTCCCAGCCATACAGATACCCAACTTGTCGAGTCAAACGCGCCCTCAATTACATTACCTGTCATTGCTAGGTCTGTATAAACGCCTGCCCCCGCATAGTTAGTATCTTGAGCACTAGGAGTAAACACATACGCATAAGTTCTGTAAGTACTAAATTTGATTGCATTACCTATTAAAGCACCAACATAAGAGATTTCTGTATCTCTATACGAAACATTAATCTTTGCCCCATAGACATATGAATCTCTAATACTGCCTGTACCACTTTCGGCATTTGCAACACCTACTAACCCACCAACAGCCGTTGATGTATAGTTTGAGTTTGCTGTATTTTGAGTGATATTCAAATCTCCGCTTGCAAAACTATTGCGTATTACCGCGGTGCTTTCGCTATCAGCACTCGTATTAGTGCCTAACAGTCCAACAAGTCCGCCGATAAAACCGTCATTTGCAACGAAGTCAACATCTGCCCAACTGTTTTCTATAATGTTTGTATTCTGTCCAACCAATCCACCTAAACGCGAATTAGGAAGCGAGTTTAAAGTAATGTTACCAAGACTTTGAACCGCACAATTAGTGATTGTTCCGTTATTCGTACCTGCAAGTCCACCAAAATAGATTGTATAACCTGTGCCATTTTCATTTATTATAGCACTTTCATTTATAACAACACCAAACGACTGAACTGTCGACCTATTAGAAATGTTGTTAAATAGACTTGCATAAACAGTGCCACCACTCGACTGCGGAGTTATCAGCCCTTCAATAACTGCTACATATCCGCCACCATTAAATTCTGTCGCACGCAATGTTCCGCTTGAAGTTAGGCTCAAAGTGTCGGTAGAAATCATAACATCGCGAGTAAGTGTAAAGTATCTTCCTGATGCTGTATTTTGTGTAAGCCTAATAAATTCGGAACCTTCTCTTAATTTATACGGATTCGCCTGCGTTCCATCACCAGTAGCGAAATCTACATTTAATACATTTAGGTATGGATAACCGTAATTTTGTGTATTATCGCCGATAGTCCAAATGCTACTATTAAAGTAATTTGCCGTATTGTTTATAATGCTATTAATACTTGATGCGGTTAAATATTGACTAGTAGTTAAGGCATTTGTGTAGTAAGAATTTGTGTCGCCAATTGACAAATTTCCACTCACATCGCTATTAACTACAATTCCACTACTAAGTCCACTAAAACTACCAAACGCAAGCCCAACATTGCCACTAACAACGGTAAATACTGTAATATTATTATTTGCAAAAGTTGATGATATAAATGAATTTGTCGCAACACCAGCAATTCCACCAATAAAGGTTTCATTTGTCATGCTGTCGACTATAATTCTGCCTTGTGTCATGTTATTATTCATGACAGAATTTATCGAACTTCCAGCAATCCCACCCAAACTTACAGAGCCACCGTTTGAGTAAATATTTATATCACTTAAAACTCCTACTATACTACCACGATTTAGTCCGACCACGCCACCAAAGTTAATTGCATATTGTCCCGATGTATTCAGGAATATTTGCGCATCATCATTATTTGTAAGGCCTGTAAAGTTGTCCGTGTACCTGCTTGTAAGGTTCGCAAACCCGCTTGCCGTTGTATTTTGTATCGACTCACTTGCTACCCCCCTTACACTAACCCCGTAAATTGAACCAAAGTTATTTCCAGCAAGTCCACCAAAGTCAAAATCACTACTTGCATTAATTAAGACTTTTGCGTATTCAACATTTATGCCAGAAACGACAACATTTCGAGGAATATCAACGAATACACCGCTTGACGACCTACCACTTGTAGTAGTATCAGCAACAGATATAACTACGCCATTACCTACTATTTTACGAGCATTTGCAATTTCAATATTTGGAATGCCCGCTACATCAATTTGTTCAGTGTTAATGTAAATAATCTTGTTCGGTGTTTCTTCGTTTAACAGTTGTCCTTGAAGCATAGACATGTTTTCAACAAATACAGGAACATTCGCGCTGCCACTTGTTAGGTCTAAATAAGCCTCAACTTCAGTAGGATACATAAATGATGCTTGAACTGTGTTACCGTCTGCATCTGTTCTGGTCGCATAAGTGAAGTTTGTCAAGATATTTGTGTTATTATTTCTAAAGTTTGTAGCATCTAGCATTTGCATCGCGGTTAAATTTGTTCCAAACAAGTCAAGTATGCCACAAAGTTCGCCCGAATAATACGAGTATACAATGCGAGCATTTTCATTGTCTTGAATACCACGGATAGCATTCACACTAGTATTAGCCGAAGTTGAAGGCATATCGTATTGCACAGATGAAAGCGCGATACAGTATCCAATATCAGTATTTGTAGAACCTGCAATTCCGCCAGCAAAAAGCGAAAGCGCATTTTCTGCATTAAAGAATATTGTTCCATTCGATAATGAATCATAAACTGCGAGTTGTGAGTTCCCCACAATTCCACCAAGCCACATAGAAGACTCACTGCTTGATTGATTATTTGTTACATCTAGACTCCCTGTAAATGCACTGCTCGAAATTCGTAAAATGTTATTAGGAGCAGATAGTTCCTCATAAGTCCCGCTATTCATTACGCCTTGAGCCGCTCTACCGATTAAGCCACCGCCATAAATTCTAACTGCGGCTGTATTAACTGTTATGCTTCCACTTGAATGCATTGCATTTAGAATAAGTCGTGCTTGACCAACAGGAAGTGCCGTACTACTAGACATATTAAGTCTGTTTTGAACAAAACCGTATATGCCCCCCGCATATATATCAAGGTTAGAGTCCGCTGTGTGCGAAATTGAGCCTGTAAAGTTTGCGCCATTTGTTACATAACCGCTGAATTGCATTGATGAATTTGTTCCTGTAAATTCATGGTTATTAATCAAATTACCTGCAAGCCCACCTAAGTATACATTTCCACCAGCAATGTTAGAAGCAATTTCTACATTACTTGTTACATCACTCACATTAGTGTTATACAAACTACCCGCAATTCCGCCTATGTATGAATTTGAATTTTGAGTCGAAGTTGCGTTTGTTCTTGTTACATTTAATGTACCGTCGATTCGAAGTGTTGTCAACTGTGTTGCACCATTAGTACGCCCAACAACGCCCCCGACATACATAATATTTGTATTTGAGTTTGCTGTAATAGAAATATTAGTTGTTAAGTTATATTGATTTGCTGCTGACACGCTACGAACACTTAACAAGCCGTCAGTTGTTCCAGCAAGTCCGCCGATATATAAAATATAGTTGTTATTAGATGTGTAATTAACGCCAATAGTTCCAAATGATGTTCCGTAAATTGTGTTAGATACTGTTCCGCTTCCAAAAAGCGCCCCAATAGCAACGCTGCCCGTCGAACTTGTGAAACCATCACTTATTGTATTTATAGTACCATTCACAACTACATTTGTATAACTTGAATTTTGAGAAGTACCAGTAATTAATGCAATATTGCCTAAATTATTTACAGTAACAGAATTATTTTCTGTAAATGTAACTGATACATTTTCAAAACTTGAACCGTTACTCTCACGAGCAAGCACACCGAAGTTTGAAATTGTATGATTTGTCATATTGATTGTGAAGTCAAATACAAAATCAACATTTATAAGCCTAAAACCTTCAGTGTATCCAAACAGTGACCAGAAAGTATTTGAAACATCTACACCACTTGAAGTTGTAAAGTTTGTGAATGTGATTGTCGCTGAACGCGTAGTTTCTTGTCCCGAAACTGTAATCGGCACAGCCCCCTCGAGCCTACCACTTACATAGTCATTGCCTTCTGTAATTGAGTTAAGGTTATTTGATAAAATATACCTATTCCAATCATCACCTGTAATTGTAAGGTCAGTTACAATACGACCGTAACTATTTGTATTTGTATCGCTTAAATAGTTAAAGAAGTCTTCTACAGAATCAATTTCTGAAATGGTAGCCGAATAATTAGACATAAGCACTGGGAAACGGTGAGAAACGCGTGTCGAGTCAAGCAACCAAACTGTATCACTAAAACTTGCAAATGGGTCATTTACTGTACTTGTCGCACAAGTCAAGAAATCTGTGCTTCGTACTGAGATAATCGCTTGAGCATTTCCAACGGCATCAAGAGAATTACCTGCAATACTTGTTACTGCCCTTACAGTTTGAGCAGGAGTTCCAATAGTATATTCACCCGAAACTTCCCTATTACTAATGAATGGAGCAACAGAAGTAGTTCCGCTCATAGTATAACCCACATAACCGACTACACCACCAAAGTACACATTTTCGTCATTAATTTTATCAATTAATGTGCGGTCGCTCGCGTTATAATTGTTCACCGCAACTACTAGCGCATCAGTGTAATTTGAATATATCGGAGCACCGACCATCATGCCGACTGCACCACCTAAAATTTCTCCACCATTAATAGCACCCGTTGTGTAAACCTGATATAGAGTTCCACTAAAATTCAAATCTCCACGAACTTCTACACTACCGTTTGAATATGAATAACCGAACATTTCGTCAATTGCATCGTAGTTATAAATGTTCGAAGGTGATACAGACAAGTTACGCAAATACGAAAGCGTTACATCTCCGCTAGAAGTATCGTAACTATTCGGAGCATTGATTGCCATTCCAACAAGTCCACCAACAATTCTTGCCTGACTTGAAATTACAGCCACTCTTGAATAACTATATTCGATTGAACCTGCAATATTAAGTCCAACAAGTCCGCCAACAGCAGTTGATTCTTCGGTATTTTCGAATAACCCCGTGTAACCTATATAATTTGCCGCATTGTCTGTCGAATTAATTGCAGAATCTTCGGCAATTTGCTCATCTACCGCAATGCCGACAAATGACGACATAATGTGCCCACGATTTTCGCCAACTAAGCCACCAGAGAAGTTCGAGCCACGAATGCGCGGGGCATTTTCATCTGTGATATCTAAAATGAAATTTAAGCCTTTTGCTTCCGAAGTCGTACCAATCATACCAACTACACCGCCCGCAATTTCACCGTAAATATCGGTATTTCCACTTACGCTCAAGTTTTGTATTCTCGGGTTATTTTCAGCACCTTCTTCATCACTCAAATCTACAACACCGATTACACCGCCCGCGTATGAATAATCTGCATAGTGCGTGGTTTCACTGTCGTTATAGTATAGGTAAAGTCCCGAAGACACGGTCGCGCTGATTGAGTTTACCGAAATGCTAGCCGTAATGTTTCTTATTTCGCTATTTCCATAGACAAAACCCGCAAGTGCACCCGTCATATTAAGTCCCGTTATTGAAGTTGAAGCCGTTGAACCTGAAATGTTCACATTTTCGACATAAGAGTCGTGAACACTTCCAGCAAGTACACCCATATGACGAGCCCTTGTTGTAATTTCTCCACTGACTTCAAGGTTTAGGTTAGTTACGCTCGCATTTACAAGTTGATTAAATACACCAAAGTCATTTTCAGCAGTCGTAACAGTACTTGATTGTCTGTAACTCAACCCTGCAAGCGTATAGCCGTTACCTAATAAAATTCCTTTGAATAGTGTATCGGTTGCCGTGCTGTGCATTGAATTGCCAAAATTAATATCACTTGCAAGCGCTACATAGTAGTGCATTGTATCCGTACCAAACTGATACCTTGCTCCACCGCTCGTATAATCTGGGTTTGCCGTCATAAATTCCGAACGAATAAGTCCAGAAGTATCAGAATAGTTAAATACATTTTGCCAGTTTTTCAAACTTGCAATTATTATCGGGTTTGTTTCCGAACCACGAGCGCTTGATGCATCGTAAGTATAGTCTAGTCCACGATGTGAATAGTAGACTTTATCTGCAAAGGTTAGTTGTGGCCCTAGATATAGTCTATTTACATCCATATACCAAGTGCTATTTTCGTTGTCCGAAATTGCAAATCCCTCAAATGCCGAACCGAGAGCGTTCCCCCATTCATTTGCAGAAATTGCTGTTGCGGGGTCGCTGCTGTCGTTCACTGTGTTATCACTGCTATAATAGAACGAATTTTCCACTGTTGCATCTTCGCCATTTTGTACAGTACCTTCGGCATCAACACCAATAAACACACCGTTTATAAGCCCTGTACTATTAATCAAACTCATTGAATAACAGTAATTAATGCTTGCATTACCTGTGTTTTCGTATACAAAGCCACCCATGGCATTTGAACTTGAAAGCGGAAGATTTGTGTAACTATTAGTGATGCTACCAGCATTTGAGTGAACAAGTCCACCGATAGTTCCGTATGCAATTATTCCACCCAGTTCGGCTTGAGCATTTTCACCGAGTTGCCCTATTGCATAACTCGATTCAATACGCCCTGTATTTGTCTGTTCAGCAACTAGTCCACCTGTACGAGCACCATTTCTATTAGTTGCTGTGTAAATAGACATGCCATAGTTTACAACTGTTCCGTTTGCAAAATAACTATTTGAAATCACGCCTGTATTTTGCCCAGCAAGTCCACCGACATTACCCGAAGCAAAGATATTCAAGCCTTGTAGCGCGTATCCACGGTTAAAACCAAGAGCGTTATCAGTATCGATTCTGCCTACGCGACTATTTGTGATATAACCATTGTTCTGCCCTACAAGTCCACCTATATAGGTTGTAACCGTACGCGCCGAAGTGCTTAAATCAGTCAAAATGAAAGTTGAAGCGAGAGTGTTATATTCAGCGCTTGTGTCGTTCATAATGCGATTGAATACCGATGTAGCAAAGGCAAAATCAGAGTTATTGCTAGCGGGACGGTTACCGTCAGGCGAATTGTAAATTGTTCTCCAACCTTCTTTACTTTCAGTAACTACAACATCACAGTTATAAATTACACCACCGTCATTTACACCAGCAATAAAGCCAAAGTTTACAGTGCTTGCGTTTTGCAAGTTTACATAAATGTTATGTGAAACATCAATGATTAAGTTCTTTAAAACAGTGCCTTCTTGTAATGTGCTAAATAGCCCGTAATTTTGCGTATCTGCCGTATTTTCAGCAAAACTACGGAGATAAATTACATAACCATTTCCGTCAAGCGATGCTATTGCTGTATCAATAGGAGTCCATGAGTCAAGAATTATGTCAGAAGTCAACATGTGATTTACGCCTGCAGTCATACTGCGCAACGCTTCGGCAGAATCAATGTAGTCAGGGGTATCTTCCGAAGTATCATTTATAACATCAATATTGAAATCTTGTTCATATAAATGTTGATAAGAATTTAAAATGTTTTCAGGCGCAACTGACGAAAGTTCGTTATCAAGAGTAAATTCATAAACGCCTAAACTTTCGTTGTATACATAATATCCTGTGAATGACAATCTAAACGGAATTCCAGTCGTGATTGTTTTCCCTTGAATAAGATAGTACGAAATTCCATTATTCATCTGCGTGTAACTTATGATAAAGTCAGGATAAGACAAAGCCGTTTGTACTGCAAAATAACCGTTGCCATCATTATAATACCAAACTCCGCCCTCGCCGTTTCCGCGCTCATTTACAACTTTTAATTTCGCTTCGGCTTTTTCATACATTTCATTAAAAGCATTATTAAACGCTGTTTCATCGCCACCAACATATGTGCGGTAATCCTCAATTGATGGTTCAACCAAACGCCAATTTGCTTCTAGCAAAGTGTACGAACGCACGCTTGCGCTCAAAGTTCCGTTTTCTGCGTTCTCGGCATACACGCTTTCAACCGCGAAATCAACAATATAAATTGTATACTGTAAAACAATAGGATTTAACTGTCCGCCTGTTGCAGTTGTAGAATTAATAGTAACAGTAACCGTAATTCTACCGTTTGGAGCATTTGCGCCAATTCCTACATAGAAAGGCAAGGTTTCGTTAACTGTTTCGCGCGCTCCTACCCCGTAAGTTAATCTAATATCACTAGCAAACCCCGAATATTGTATTCCTGTTTGTCCATTTCCGTAACTTGTTTCAAGTGTAATTGTACTATTAAACAATTCACCCGTTAAAACGAAGTTAGCAACTGTTCCTTTCGCTACCGCATCACCATTTGTTGAATTTAGTGTTAGAGTTGCGTGAGGAGCGAATGTTGTAACAAGATTTGTATAAACTGGCGGGAAAACATAACTGCTTTCGCCGTTTCTCATAGCAGTAACTGAGATTGTAAAGTTATAGCCTTCTGTAAGATTAGTTCCAACTAGAGTCGATACAAAAACCGTTCCATCAAAGTAAGCATTTCCGTTAACATCATAACCCGTAATTTTTTGTACAATTAGGGCACCGTTTGAATCGTAGTTTGCTTCAATTGTTCTGTAACTACCGTTCTGCAACACCATTTGTTGCATAATTACACGCTGGTTTGAAGTAGGTTCAAGTGTGCTATTAAATAGCAAATAGTCAAAGTGCGAATAATTAGGTGTTACTTCAACTCTCAAAACTCCACGAGTTCCTGGGGAAATTAGATTACTTGGCACTTCGCCGTTTGTCATAGAATCGGCACCGTAAGTAAAGTGCGAAATATCAATTCTTGTAATCGGAGATGGCGTAAAGATAATGTCAAATACATATGTACCATATAAACCGCTTTCGTCACTCACATCGACACTAACTTGATACTGCCTGTTTTCTGTCAAGTTTTTCAAACTATCATCAAGTTCAAGTAAATAGTTTTGTGTAACGGTACCATCACCGTTAACTCTATCAAGGACAGTAAGAACTTCGCTGTAATCTGTTAGTTCTACACCATCGCGCAAAACTTTCGGATTCGAGATAACTACATTTTCAGGGTTATCCGAAACCACATTAAGAATTAAGTTGTGTTGCTCTCCGCTCGTAATTTGCGCATCTGTCGAATTAAAGCCTGCCTGCGTAATGCCATAATATACATTTACATAAAAGTTCTTTGGTGTTACATAATTTTCAAGGCTATAATTTATTTTTGCTCCAGAAAATACTAGCACAAAGTACGGACAAGCACGCATTTCAAGACCATTTGGATACGCATCAGTCGTTGCAGCCACACCACCTAGCAAGTTAGGTTGTGTGTAAGGAATATACACGCTTGTACCAGTATATTCGTAGCCACTAAACTCAAAGTACGATGTGTCATTTGTTGAGAATTTAATTCCGTATGAATCATTGTAGTTAGCGCTAGTTTCAAAGTATTGCAGTAATAGCGCACCGCTCCCCTGCTTAATTGAAATTACATTGCTACCACTTGTTGTTATTGAATCGTCATTTTCATCAAGTATATCAAATTCATTAAATCCGCCAACAACATTTATTGTTACAGTTACAGATGCACTCACATCAAGTAACGATTGTAAGGTAATATTTACTACACCCGTAGTCTTGAACACAATGTATGCATCAACTAGGTTTAAGTTATCTTGTACAACTTCGGCAATATTTGAATTTGAAGAAGTTACCGACAAACTCCACTGTGTAGGGTCAAGAAGTGGCAAAACATTAATATTAAACAAACCGTTTGCAGTGTCAGTACCTGTATTGTGTATGTTTAGGCGTTTTTCACCGTCGACTTCGTCAATATTTTCAAGCACAACAACAGTTCCTAAATCGTTGTAATTAAAGAATGTAGGAAGTAAGTCGCCGTCTTGTTGTAATGTCGCATATGAAATTTCAATATTATTTATCGCCTGATTGTATAACCAACCGCGGTCGCGGTCGTAAAGAAGCGGGAGGTCGTCGTTTACGCCTTGCATAGTATCTGGGTCATAAATTACCCATGCTTGATTGCTATTTGCATCACCAAACCCCCAGCCGATATACGCATTACTGCCGAAACCGCCGTCCTGCGCAATCATATCATCGTGAGATACACCAATAGAAGTAATATTGTCTATATCAGTAATACTTTCGGTTGTATCGGCAAGATAATATGAATTTGCTACATTTGCACCCGAAACATTAGTTCCAAACAAATTACGATATACGGTACTGTTATCAAAGTTTGAAATTACAACATGTGCATAACAGGTATCAACATAAGCCGAACCGCCCTGAACATCGTATACACCGATTAACTCGCCTGTTTTTGTTGTATCTAAGTTATCAGTAAGAATATAACCATTTGCGTATGCATTCCACACAGTAGAAGTCGAAATATCTACGCCAGCATCAATTTGCATTTGACCGATTAAACCGCCCGCAGTTCCTGTATTAGTAGAATTTACCAAAATACAGTTAGCCGCAAAACTGCTAGTTATATAAGTATTGTGAGCATAACCTATTAAACCACCGACAAACTCGGCACCTATTACATCACCATTATACGAGCCATTAGCAGTAAAGTCTTGACTAATATAACCTATTGAATATGAATAAGTAACTCGCCCGCCTTCGCTATAACCTACCAAGCCGCCGACATAGTTATTTCCCGAAACGACTGCTTGATTTACGCCTGTAATAGTCGTATCTTCGTAGTTTTCAACTCGAGCATAATTAACCGTGCCAGTGTTGTATCCTATTAACCCACCGACATAATTATGTCCCTGTGTTTTTACGCCACTTAAAACACGGTATTCAGTGTTATTTGCTGTATCAAAATAACCGAGAGTTCCATCATTACGACCTGCAAAACCACCAACATAGTCATAAAGCGTTGCTACAACTTGCCCCGTAACATTTTGTCCATAGACATTACCACCAGCGATATATCCTATTAATCCACCAATACGACTATTTTCACTATCAGGAATGTATGCTCTGCTCGCAGTTATTCTAACACGACTTGTAACCTCATCACCCGCCTGACCGATTGTCGTTCCATTAAATATACCAGCAAGTCCACCTAAATAGAGTGTTGAAACACCTAAATCTGTACGAATTGCAACATTTACATAACTTGCGCTCGCGCTTCCATTAATCTCACCTGCAAGCCCACCAACCGAGATAGCATAATCTGCGTTATCAAGACCATTTATGCTAATCATGTTTGAAGTATTAGTAAAGTTATTCATGCGAGCAACTACATTATTTACTTCGCCGTCTAATACACCTGCAAGCAAACCTATTTTTATTGCATGTACATCAAGATTGCTTGCTGTTATGTCGGCTAAGTTAAATGCTGAGCGTTCGCTAAATACGAAATCAATGTTATTAATACTTCCACTCACTCTACCGAATAGACCACCTAGAATTTCGCTACTTGTTAGAGCAAAACTATTGTTTAGCGTTATGCCGAGTACCGACATTTTGCGGCCATTTGTAGAGTAATTATAACTATCAAGTGAACCACTGAAATTCGAACCAAACTCACTTCCTAGCGGGAAATATGATGAATAGTTTGATAAATCAATAGTCTGCATTAAGACATAATTTTTCGTCAACGCTTCAGCACTTGAACCTATTGAAACAAATTCTTCTGCAGTGTAAATTGAATATGGATTAACTTCGCCGTCTTCGACAATTACCCAAATATCAACATGGTATATAGAGTCAAAGTTGACATTTTCAGAGTTTACCCTGTCAAGTGGATATATTCTTATAACAGCATATCCTGCATTTTGAGCAATTATCCTATTGGGCTCGGTAGGGTCAAATCTAACGACAGCATCACTTTCAGCTCCAGTGTAAATTTCAGTTGCTACAATTTTCCCGTCTATATTTTCAGCACTATATAGTAGGTATCCTACCTCACTATTAAAAGCATTATTAGGCAACACGCGCGTATTGATTGTAAATGAAGTACGCTGCTGCGTGCCTAAATCGTTTAGGCGTACACCCTCGTTGTCGTTATAATTTGTTACTTCAATACTTTCAACCATTTGCGGAACAATTATATTTACCCTACATGTAATCGTTCGTTCTGTCCCATAATCATTGATTGTCGCATAAACATAAGCAGTGTAAGATGATAGCGAATAATCAGTTAAGTTCGCTGTAATTGTTGCGCTAAAACCATTTTCCGAGATTGAAAGCAAATCTGGGTTGTCGACAGTCCATTCAACACTTCCACCATTTTGATAAACTGTCGCATCAGTATTTGTATAAATGTTTAGTTGTGTTGTAGACAAGTTTTGTTGATTTATATTTAAACTGTTTTTATCGTACAGTTGTACGGTTGTACTTGTTGCGTTATTTGTTCCATTCCAGTAGAACAATGTAACAGGATTATAAATATTTACTTCAAGTGTACGCGTACTTGCAACAGTTGTCCAAACACCATTTACATGAGTTCGATAACTAAATGAAACAGTTATTATTACAGGTGTGGTAGTGACATTTCTAGCATAAAAACTAAATGTGTAGTCTTCATCAATTTGAGATAAACTTATGTATTCCCCATTTGCATCATTTGTACCGATTGATACCGAAAGAGAATTTGCCGTAATTCCAGCAGGTAAAGCAACCAAATCAAAATAGTATCTATTATTCCGCTTTACTGTAACGCTTGTTACACCCGCATCAATTAAGTTATCCGCAGGGTTTACATACTCAGCATCGTTCCATTCGTCAGATGCAATATTTGAGTTTTCGTAACTATGGTCGCCCGAGATGTAGAATGCCAAAGGAATGATATAAACATACACTGGCAAAGTTAGAGTTACGCCACTTGCCGCTGTAAATGTTATTTCAGTATATCCTTCTTTTAGTCCACTTACTGTGTAGGTGTAATTTGCCCCAGTAAGCGAAATTATATCTTCATTTGCAACAGTTATTTCAAAATCTGGCGTACCTACATTTGCACCTGCGCTGGTTAGGTATGAGAGAGTAAACTCACTTGTTTCACCTAATCCAACTTCAACAATATCACTACTTGAAGTAATTTCAGTTACGCCCGCTGTAATTGTAAATGTAACGATATTTTGCACATACGGCAAATCTGGGTCATAAGTATTTGCAATTATTGCAAGTTTTACCGTGTGAGAAATGACATTATTAGCACTATCTAACGACACATAAAAACTCGTACCATTTTGCAAGCGCTCGCCGTAAATATATTCATTATAACCAGTTACGCCTTGGTCATTGACATAATTACGCCCATTTACATAAATATTAAGCGAATTCATGCCTGCGGTAATATTTTCTGTGCTTCCGTCAATTTCAACGACACGAATTATATAACTGCGGTCACGCGCTTCCTCTGGCGAAACCATAACATTCACTTCTGCGCCTAAAACATTATAGTAGTAGTCTTGAAGTAACATCTCCGCAGGGTCAGCCGTAGCGGACAAGCCATCACCTGACAAAATAACTTGACGCGCTATGCGAATTACCTCTACATTGTATGTACGACTAAATGTTGTGTAAATCTCATTTGTTACTGGGTCTATAATGTCAATATTCACAGTAACGGTGGTCGTACCGCTTTCCATACTTGTCAAGGTAAAGCGGTAATTATTATCAAGAGAACTTGCAACCAGCACATCGCTATTACCTGTGGTTACGCGAATGTTGACATTTGGATTTAGTGTATCATCATTGACGACATAATAAGAACCTCTATTCATCTCATCAGAGTTGATTGCAAATTTTAATGTTTCGACTTCTCCAACTGTTGCCGCTTTAATTGCACTTGTAGAGTTGCCATAAACCATTATAATCATCGTGTCAGTAGAACCATCGGGATAATTAACAGCAATTTGTACAACCCCACTACCGTAGCCACTGTCGATGTTTAAAATTCCATTGCTAATAGATACTCCACGCAGACTATATGTTCCATAACTACTGTCCCAAAGCGGACTAGGTGTATCTAAAATGGAAAAATTTGCTTGTCCCACTAAATCGACAAGCGAGAGCGAGCGTTGAGATTCTGGAATAACTTGTGCTAAATCGGCATTGTCTTTACTGTGAATTAAAACATAGCCAAAATATTCAGTATCCCCTACTGTTATACCTAGTTGCACGATACCATTACTTACACCACTTGCAAGCACAAGAGTACTGCTAGATAAAGTTACACCGCTTACAGTTGTCGAACTATAACTAGCGTTCCAGCCAGCATCACGAGGGGTTAAAATTCTATACTCGGCATTATTTCTGCCGAACATGTCATCAAGTGAAATTCGCCTTTCTTGACTATATAGATGTATTTGACTCTCGTCAATGTTGCTATAAATTAAGACATTAAAAGCACAGTGTACACCGTTTGGCATTAAGGCTTCAATTTGCACGATTCCGCGCTCTGCATTCTCGTCGACAATTAAAACATTGTCTTGGATGCTCACACCATTCAAAATTCTTGTGCCGTATGCATCATTCCACAATTCATTGTCAGGTGTTAAAAGTGAAAATGTTGCAGTGCTCGGATAAACTCTTGCAGGTTCAAAACCTATTAAATTATTTGTAACAAGTTCTAAACTCGTGCCTACTGGAACAGAAATTTTTTGGTCGAGGAAGTGCATAGAATCTGGGTCACGATAAACAGTTACCGTTATATCTTCACTGTAAACTGTACTTAATTCTCTTGAAACGACACGCAAAACGGTGGTACCTGCATTTCTTGCTGTTATGCGAATTGTAGATTCGTTTCCGTTTACGCTTACGACTTCGGCATTGACAATATTATTATCTCTATACCAAAAATCCACATCGCTTATCATGTCGCCGCTAAGACCTTCGACAGTTGCTGTGATTGTAGTAGTCGACAAATCGACTTCCACTCCGCTTTCATCAAATTCCGTGCGGTCAAGATAAAGTTCGACATTGTTTGTCGAAACAGTAACTCGCAAGTTCTGGTAAATATCACCACAACCTGCTAAGCCCAAAAATGCCAAAATCACAAATAATAATATAAATGTGAAATACTTTGCTTTTATACTTTTTGTCATAATTTTATCCCTATTTTTATTTTGTCTTTAAACGCGTGCAATTATTACAAAATATTCGATTTTTCTACATTTTTAATTGTAGTAAAAAACCACATAGAAAGTCAAATAAAATAGGACTAAAAATAAAATTTCAAAAGCATTTTTAAAATATTATGCAAACGGCAAGAAAATACGCGAAAATACTCAAATTTAGTTGATAAAAAAAATAATAAAAGTTATAATTTAATCGAATATTTTAAAAAACGGAGAAATGAAATTATGGTAAATGACAAAGTACTCTTTGACCTAGAAGATTCGTTCGGTAAATGGTGGGAGCACGATTTTGCTACACCTACGATGACAAATAATTTATATCCCTACACCTCGATGTTTAGCCCTATTACTGTAAACCATTTAACTATAAAAAATAGACTTGTTATGGGACCCATGGGAAATATAAACATGGCAGAAGAAACCGGTCGCCCAAATCAAAAAATGATTAGTTATCTCACAGAACGCGCTCGCGGTGGCGTAGGACTTATTACGAGCGGACTTATTCCCGTAAGCCACGGTATCGACTCAACAGTTACAGAATTAGATAAATTAAGTTATTTCCCCCGTATCGACCGTTCTAGAACAGTTTATTCTGGTTGGCGTGAACTCACTCAAAGTATTCACTCACACGGCGCGGCGTTTTTCATCCAGCTTACTGCAGGACTTGGTCGCGTTGGCAACCCGCAGTGCTTGCTCACTCAATTTAAACTCCCTGTAAGCGCTTCATGGAATCCTAACTTCTATATTCCACAAATTCCTAGCCGTAGATTAAGTGGAATGGCTCTAGGCAAACTTGTTAAAAAATTCGGGCAAGCCGCTGCTGATGCAAAAGCAATGAATATTGACGGCGTGTATTTACACGGACATGAAGGTTATCTTCTTGAACAACTAACAAACCCCGCATTTAACAGGCGTAGTATGGGCAAATACAGCGATTGGCAACGCTTTGGTATTGATGTTGTAAAAGAAATTCGCGCACGCTGCGGCGACAAATATCCTATTATGTATCGAATTGACTTGTCGCTTGCCTTAAATGCAACTTATCAAGATAAAATGGAAAAAATCAAATCGCTTAAAAAATTCCGCAACGAGCGTACTATTCAACAAACTCTCGACTACATGACAAACCTTGTAAAAGCGGGTGTTGATATATTTGATGTTGACCTCGGTTGTTATGACAACTGGTGGCTTCCTCACCCGCCCGCAAGTATGCCGAGTGGTTGTTTCCTTGAAATTGCCGAGTTAGTTAAAAAGTATTTTAGCGTTAATAAAGTTTTATCAAATGCGGGACTTCCTGTACCTATTGTTGCTGTCGGTAAACTCGGCTATCCCGACCTAGCGGAGCAAGCCCTTCGCGATGAAAAGTGTGATATGATTATGCTTGCTCGCCCGCTTCTTGCTGACCCTGAATGGGCAAACAAAGCATATCGCGGTGCAACCGAAGAAATTCGCCCTTGTATCGGTTGCCACGAGGCTTGTATTCGCGAATTTGTCGAAGGCGGACACCCGCAATGTGCCGTTAACCCTCGTACCGCATTTGAAGAGGTTTTCTCTCGTGAAATTCCTGTTGCTTCGAATGCTGAAAAAGTAGCCGTTATCGGTGGTGGTCCCGCTGGTGTTGTTGCTGCAAAAGCACTAATTGCCCGTGGGCATACTGTCGTATTGTTCGAAAAAGAAAATGAAATCGGTGGAACTTTGCGTGCTGGTGGCGTGCCAAAAATCAAGTACGAAATCAACAATTATATGAAATACTTGCAACATGAAATAAACGAATTAAAGAAAAACCCGCGTTTTACCCTAAAACTCGGCGTTGAGGCAACTGTTGATGAACTAAAAGGCAAATTCGAGACAATAGTCGTGGCAACTGGTAGCCACATTGTTCGCCCGCAAATCAAGGGTGCTGATGGCGAAAATGTAATGACTGTAACCGAAGCACTTCTTGACCCCGAAAGAGTTAAAAAGGCGCAAAATATTGTAATTATCGGCGGTGGCGATTCTGGTTGCGAAACTGCATACTGGGCTGCACTTGAACTCGGAAAAAATGTTCAGATTGTAGAGATGACCGCAAACCTTATGGCAGACACCTGCACCGCAAATCGTGGACATATTTTGCACTATCTTGAAAAGTCTGGTGTCGTAACTCACAATTTAAGCACAGTTACTCAAATTGACAAAGATGCGGTATTTATAAAGAAAAATGTTCACTCGTCCGTTCCAAATCCATATAATACTTGGCAGCCAATTCTACCCGAAAACATACATAATCCACTTGCTCCAAAAATTAGCGAAAAGTATGAAAACAAACTCCTCCCCGCCGACCTTGTAATTTTAGCAATCGGTACTCGCCCATGTGATGACATTTATTTTAAACTTGTTGAAGAGCGTGCTGCTCCCCGTATTGTTCGTGTAGGCGATGCAATTAGACCTAGCAAAGTTTTTGCCGCAACAAAGAGCGCTTATCGCGTAGCAAGAGATATATAATTAAGCAAGGAGCAAGATTGAATGTTCGAAGAAATAAGACGCGATGGAAGGAATAATGATAGCAGACACACAGACCGAACAATAGCATACACGCTTTGCCAAAAGTACAATAAAATTTGCCCATTAAATGAAAGGAAAAGGCGCAAAATGCTAGAAAAAATTTTTAAGCATATCGGTGAAAATGTAACCGTAAAAGAGCCTTTTCATTGTGATTACGGATATAACATTAGCATAGGAAACAATGTTGACATAAATTATAATTGTGTTATGCTCGACGACACAACTATCACTATCGGCAACGATGTACGCATCGCGCCAAATGTAAATATTTTTACAGTTTATCACCCACTTGATGCTCTCGACCGCAAAAATACTATAATCTTAAGTCGCCCCATTGTGATAAAAGATAATGCGTGGCTCGGTGGAAACTGTGTGATAATGCCAGGCGTAACAATAGGCAAAAACGCAGTAATCGGCGCGGGCGCCGTTGTTACAAAAGACATTCCCGACAACGCAGTTGCTGTTGGCGTTCCTGCTCGCGTAATCAAAATTTTGCCCGAAAAGTAAGCGTAAATTAAAAATCGCAAATTAAAAATGTTCACAAAAACTAAATCAACATAGCAAACAACACAATTTAACCGAACCAAAAATATTATAAAATTTAAAAAGGAGATAGTTATGCAACTAACGAAAGAAGAACAAGCAATTTTAGATGGTTCTCAAGGCGAAGTAATGTCAAAAATTATGCGTACGATGATTGAAATCGGCGACATTTTTGGCGCAGAACGCTTCGTTGATGTTACTCATGACGGACACATTGTTACAAGTATGGGTATTCCCCTACTTAAACCTTTGTACCGTACAATGCAAGAAATTATTGATGCAGGTATCAAAACAAAATTCAAATTTACAGCAGACCCTCGCCCTATTGATTACGAGAATGTAAAATGTAACATTTTGGACAAACTCGTTTTCAGCAAAATTATGTACGGTAAGCAAAAAGATTACGAAATTCAATTAAATCAAGTAGGTCTCCGCGATGAAGATGCGTTTAGTTGTGCTTGCTACTCCCCTGAAATGAATAATATTCCAAAAAAAGGCGACATTTTATCATGGGCTGAAAGTAGCGCAGTCGTTTACGCAAACTCTGTTCTCGGGGCACGCTGCAACCGTAACAGCGGTATGATTGACCTTTTCGGGCTCATTCTCGGTAAAGTTCCTGAATTTGGCTTGTTGCTTGATGAAAACCGCAAAGCAAACTGGGTTATTGAAGTCAAAACGACTCACATTCCAGAGGCTCAAATTTTGGGTAGCGCAATCGGCATTGCTGTCGGCGATGGTGTTCCTTACATAAAAGGGCTTGACAAATTTATCGGCACAAAACTTGATGACCACACTTGTTCATACTTAAAAGATATGGGCGCAGCGAGCGCAAGTAATGGTGCTGTCGGCTTGTTCCATGTCGCAAATCTTACTCCCGAAGCTGTAGAACTTGGCGAAAAACTTATAAAAAGCGATGCAAAAACTCTTGTTATAGACGATGAGTATTTGCAAAAAACTTATGACAACTATCCCATTCTGTGGAAAAACAAAAACGCAAAACCAGCACTTTGTTTTATCGGCTGTCCTCACCTATCAACTGAACAATTAAATGACTGGACAAACAAAATTTTTGATAACCTAATTAGAAACGGACGCACAAAAGTAACTTGCCGAACAATTCTTTGTACATCACCCGCCATTGCAAAAGAGTTCCGCAAAACTACACAATTTTTAAAACTTGAAGCAGCGGGCGCAAAACTAACAAGCATTTGTCCGTTGATGTATCTAAACAATCCGCTTACACACTCCCGCCCTATTATGACTTGCTCAAATAAACTTCGCACCTATACAGCAGCACGCTTTTATCGCGAACAAGAACTTCTTGATATAATTACAGGAAAGGAGAAATAAACTATGGAAAAAACTTTTAAAGGACGAGTAATAAATGCAGGCGAACTTACAGGGGAAGCCCTTGTGTCGCGTGCTGGAGTAAACACTCTTGCAACTTTTCAAAAAAGCGCATTAAAAAACGCAAAGGTTATAATCGGTAGTGACCAAAACAACCCTGACATTTACGGAAAAGCAATCACAGGGAAAATCTTGTGCCTACCGCAAACAATCGGTTCGACTACGGGTGGAATGGTTCTGCAAACAATTTGCGCCATGGGTGTAAATCCCAGCGCGATGTTATTTAGTGAAGAAATAGACTCCCTTGCAGCAAGTGGTGTAATACTCGCTAAAATTTGGGAAAACAGCCCCATGATAGCAATCGACAAACTCGGCAAAGAATTTCTCGACTCTGTAAAAACAGGCGATACAATAACCATTCACAAAGACGGCACTGTCGTAATAAACTAAAATTATGCGGAATGGGAGTAAATGCGTGTCCAAACGACAAGATAATAATAAAGCCTTAGAAGAAATTTTAGAAAATCCTCAAAAATTTACGGAAGAAGCACAAAAACGCGAAAAGAAAAATAAAACTTACTTAAAAGCGCTAAACATCATTTTCGGTTTACTATTTATTGTTAGCACAGTATTATTGATTGTGTTTCTAATTTTAGATAGTGAAATTACTCCCACTGTTTTACAATATGCTGGAGGTGTGTGCGCAGTCTCGTTTTTAGGCTTGCTATATGGCTTAATTGATAGATTAGAAAATGTTAATTTTAGAGAAATCAAAGTAAAATTTACTAAAAATATCCCAACTATTGATTTAGATTACCAATCTGTTTCAAACGAAGTTGGTAGAGTTTTTGATTGTGTAATTATCGAATACCAAAACGCAGACAGTAAAAGGCATAAAAAAGGAAATATTGTCTTTACAGACGAAGGCGTAAATCATAATGCCCAAATTTATTCGTACGATGATATAGCATTTTTTTTGAGCACTAATTATAAAAACAAAAAAGTAAAATTAACTCTTGAAATTGCTATTGATGAAAAACAATTCCTTGCAGTTGAATTAGACAAATATGTCATCTTTTACTTGAAAAAATATGACATAATTCTTGAGAACGAAGATGATTTAAATTTCTTGCTAAGCAATCAAAAAGAAGCAATTCGGCAAATTATGGCGTATGATTGCATCACAAAAACAAATTAACAATTATCACTAACAAACTTTGTGTTCTGCCTAAACAGAATTTTATCACGCAAAATCTATTTACTTTTGCTTTGAAATGTGGTATTCTCTTCTAGAAAATTATTGTGAGGTGTAGTATGTCAAAATCAACAGCAGCCACAAAGTATGGCGATGACTGCGTCGAACTATGGCACGACCGTAAGCGTTGGTGCGGACTCCCCCTGTCATTTACTCGTTATAGCATTGTAAAAAAACCTGGTAAATGGGTTAAATTAATTGCTGATATAGGTTTTTTTACAAGCCATATCGAAGAAGTAAATGTTTTCCGTATAGATGACACAACGATATTTGAATCATTTACAAATAAATTTTGGGGAACAGGAACTTTGAAAGTTTACTGTAAAGACGCATCAAATGACCATGTCGATTTAATAAGAATTAAAAATCCTTCAAAAGTTCGAAACCTTATTAATGAACTGATTGAAGACGACCGTAAGTCGCGTAATGTTCAGTACGGTGAAATGCAATACTAAAAAATACGAGTACGAAACTCGTATTTTTTATTTTTGCAAAAATTTTTTAGCAGCAACAACTTTCTAACTTTCGCTCTCAAAAAATTCACCTGCGTTATTTAACACAATTTATTTAATCATCATAACTAAACTTTACTAAAATAAACCAGCGCACGGAATTCATAATATAATTTGATTTAACCTTCTTCCATAACTTTGTTAATTTTATGTATTAATAATTTTTCTTGTATTTTTAAATTTTGATATTTTGAACAAGGTTTTTACATAAATTTGTAATACTATGCATATGTATTATGCATGCATAATACAGCTAAAATCTAAGTAAAATAAGCATTATATTAAAATTGAATAAAGCTAAAACCTGTTAATAAACAAATTAGTTATGCACTAAAATATTCGCTTAAAAAGTTAGCAACTTCCCTAGCAATTTCTAAGTATCTTTCTATGTCATCAGCATTTACTAAAACCGAACCTAACAAATCACCACTAGAAAGTATGGGTATAATTACAGACTGTTTTTCTAGCATAAAACTGTCTGTCAAATTTAATGATGTTGTGATAATTTTTTCACTTCTATTATTCATTATTTCAATTATAGATTTTGAAAGTGCACCTGTAGGTATTTCTTTATCACCATTTTTGCTAATTAACTTTTCTGTATCTAATACATAGATATCACAATCGCGACCAACGCGAACAACTTTAATTAATGAATTTACTAAATCAGTTATTTCTCTCAATAAATGGTACTTCCTCATTATAACTTGCTGATTAGAGCAAGCATAAAATTCCATAAGGTCTCCATAATTTATTCGCATTGCTTTGCGAACTTCTCGCGGTATAACTACCCTACCTAAAACATCGACATGTCTTAACATTCCCTTTTTATCATCTGCCATATGTAACTTTAAACTCCTTAAATATTTTGTTACTAGTATATATAATTATAAAAAAAGTATACATTTGTAAATGATTATTTAAAGAAAAAATACAACAAAGATTCAATGGATTATTTTATAATATTTTACATTGCATCACAAACAATAAAAATAAAAAAAACAGTTAACAAATTTATTAACTGCTTTTAATATCTTTACAGTAATTATGCTATGAGTTCGAGTAGGCGCGGGAGGACTTTTTTATTTGCTTCTTTATAGTCGTGCGAAAACTTGATGAAGTTTTCTTTTTGGTCAATAGGCTTTTTCGCAACTGTGAGTAAGTCTATTTTCATTTCTTCAATTAATAGAATACAATAGTTTTGCGCAATAAAATCACTGATATTTTCATCATTTAATTTATTTTTTTCAACTATATCTTCCACTTTTTTACTGTCAATTATGAAATCGAAAACTGGTTCAAAAAACAAACGCAATCTTTCTATTGACAATTTACTTCCGTTACTTACAGCAAGTATTCCCCATTCATGTGCGCGTGTAAGATTAGGCTCCATCAAGTCTTCGATTCCTCGCTTATATAAATAGCACAAAAAATCTTGTGCTGGAACTATCCCCCCAGCAGCCATTTCTATTACATCCATAATTTTTCTTCCATATTTTTGAGCAAATAAATCCACGGGCAAAATATCTTCTTGCTGATTTAGTTCTGTAAATTCGTCTTTTATAACATTGAAGAAAACCCTTTGATTATCGTAATCCACTTCAAACAAATCTGCTTTATTAAAGTCCTCTGCTTTAAAATCGATTAAATTTGAATAATCCATACATCCCCCTAAAAACCAAAATCTCTTTTGATTGAGCGTACTGACCGTTTAAACCTAAACATAAACATCAGAATAATTTCAGTAGCACTCACCAAAAAGGCAACTAATGTCGGCCAAACTGTCGGACAATCAAAACACATAAGTAGTATAAACGAAATTAGAGATAAAAGCAACAACATGAACATAGGTTTAAACATTTCAAAATTTACATAGCCGCGAGCAAGTGTAAAAATTCCAGACAGTATCGCAAAACCCAACCATGTAAAAGGAATAGCATACATAACGCCCCAGCCCCAAGTATGAGTATATAATTCCAAAAAGAGCATGAAGGCAGTCAAATAAAACACAAGAGCAGTTAATATTTGAGCAAGTGAATACTGTTTCCTAATCGGTCGCAAAATTAAAACATAAAGCAAGAAAAAGCCAATTATAACATACAAAGCCCACGAAATTGTATGGTCTGTAAATAAGTTTACTGCCATACTTAAAACCACAGCCAGTAATGATAATTTTTCTAAAATTTTAATGGCAGGCTCCCGCCTATCTGGTTCAAAAGCGTACTGCGGATAAAATTCGTTTTTATTCACTGCTTCATTATCAAGACTTTTTCCGCAAAGTGGGCAATTTGATTTTTTATCTATTATATCTACATTACAAAAATCACAGTGTTTCATTTCCCCACCCCTATATATTTGAAAAAATTTCGACCTTTAATCCTAATTCTGCGAGTGTTAAAAAGAATTCACGGATTACTCGCATTTCTACTAATCGTGTGCTAAAAGTTAAGCTACATTTTTCGTTAAAAGTTACTGCTGTTAGGTTTATACGATTTAATTTAGTAGCACCTAAAGCAACATGATAGTTTAAAATTTTATCGTTTAATTCTTCAGGTAATTTACAAAGCCCTAAATTACTTAAAGTACTAGTAAAAAGTCTTTCACCCACACGATTATAGACCATTTTTAAAACAAAATCTTTAAGTCCTAACGGGATAATACGGACAAAGAAATTCTTTTCGCTGTTTATATTAGTGTTAATACTTTGTTGCAAATAATCTTTATTAAAATTCTTTGACTGCTCCTTTACGATTTCAAGTAACATTGCAAATGTTCCATCTTCTTTGTCAACTGGAATTTCAATATTTATAAATTGAGAAAAGTTACGCATAGTTTTTGTTGGAAAAAATCTTCTACAATTCACAGGAACGCTTAATTTTACGGGTTTTTTTGCTTGTTTTTTGTCACGCCGTTTTTCCGCTATCATAACTTTTAAGTATACCGCACTTAAAAATTCATTAATAGTAACTCCGTAATCATGTGCGACTTTTTTTAACTCACCAACATCGACAACACCTGTTACAACCTTTAAAACATTTTGGTTTTCAAGTGGGCCTTTTATGGCAAAAGCCACGGCTTCTTTGCGTGGCTTGCTTTTACCCTTTGTCGCGTAACGCCTAAAGCCATCTTCCCCCTCTTCAATAGTAGGCAAATCGCGAACATTAAGGTTATATTCTTTTAAATTTTTATAGTTAATACCGCATATTTCAAAGTATCGAACAAGTAAAGTATTAAAGAACTGCATTGCTCCACCACCGTCTGCAAGTGAATGGAATGTTTCCATTGAAATTTTATTGTCCAAGTACAGTATTCTAAAAACTTGTTCCTTTTTACCAAATTCAAAATGACGACATGGATAATACTTTTCAATTTCCACATGCGGCTTTGTGTCTAAAACCTGAAAATAATGCCAAAACAATCCTTCTCTTAAAGACACATTATAAAACGGATAACGCTGTAATGTATTATCAAGAGCCTGTTGTAACTTTTCAACATCTACTTTATCTCTAATAATTGCTGAGATGCGAAATACAGAATTCCACTCTGCAGAGCCAATAGCGGGATAAATAAGTGCCGCATTGTCAAGTCGAAACCAGTTTTCACGCAGATTACGCTCCTCAAGTCGCTTTTTCATCTCGGCAAGGCGGGCGCGCTCCTTTGCCTCTTTTTTCAATGATTTGCTTAAATTATCCGCTTCTTGTTTTGCTTGACTTAAATTAGTTTTTTGTTGATTTTTCAAACTCCGCTCCTCTCTACACGCTGACGATTTGACCATTTTCGACAACAAACTTTATTGTAAATATTGAAGTAACAGCAACAGAATCAGCGAGTAGCGTATCCCAATTACCGTTTAAACTGCTCGGGTCTGACCACAAAGCATCTGTCCATCCGACACTCAACGCTAAATTAATTGTGCGCTGCACAGTGAGTGTGTAAACATGGCTTTCTTCACTTTCTTCTATTCTGTAACTATCGGTATTAAGAGAAAGTTTTACACAAGGCAAAGTTTCATCATTATATGTTGTCAAAAATTCAATATTAAAGTACGAACTATCGCCACCAAAAATTCCTGCAAGATTTCCCATGTAAGCAACCACTTCGTCTGTCGAACTTGATATATATTCAGTAGGTCTTGTCGATGTGTTTGTAGTAAAATCATACACACCATCAGCATATGCGAGCGTTGATACTAACGCATACCCAACATTTGCTTGATAGAAATAGAATTCATCGTTCTCCGTTAATACATAATTTTCTTCAGCATTCGGTGATGTATTAAGTGCTTGATTATCAAAGAAGTGAGTTTCTGGGAATGAGTAACTTACGCGCACAAAGTCAGGCAAAGCATCACTTAATTCGTCATCTACGGAATATGTCATAAATAATGCATAATTTTCTGGCAACTCTTTTCGAATTTGAATTGTCGAAATACTTACTTGGTCATCTTGTGGAATGTTTTCAACTCTTGCGTACTCGTTTGCAGTAGTATTTGCCAACAACTCATTTATAACTTCGCGCTTGCGTTCCATAAGCGCTTGACCTTCCTCAGTCAACAAATTTGGTTCAAGTGTCAAAACTTGCAACAAACTTAGACTTCCATACCCTGCGCTTACATCACTAAAATCATAGGTTTCAGTTAAATCGAAAGCGTAGAACGAAATGACAGGACTTGCACTTAATGACGGGCGGAACCCGCGTTGCGACCATTCAGAAGATGCTGAATAAGTGGCATCAGGGAGAACAAATTGCTCACCGCCACTTGTCCAGTAAACCCTAACATAATTTTTATCATTACCATCATACAAGCGACTAAGTGGCGATACAACTGTCGTCAATTCTAGATATTTAATATCATTACCTTGAGGGTCTGTTGCACGAATATTAGTTCCATCGGTGTTTATTGAAATCTCGTTTACAGGAATATATTCGGCTGAAACAAAGATTTCACTACGCAAAGTAGTTATACTAACATCTCCACCTGACAATGTTTGATATAAATCAATGCTAACACTACCTAGTGCTGGATTTTCGTTTTCTGTATAAACATCAAATGAAATATATCTTTCATAATCTTCAAGTGTTCCACTCTCATGGAATGATATATCATCAATACTATCAACAGTTAATACACTTTGACTTGACGGGTCTTGAGTTACATTAAAGTGAATTTCACCATATGTGTTAGCCCACTCTGGATATTCTACGCTATTCCTAGGTATAGCCAAAGGTGAATTTGGAACAGCATAAAGTGTCTGTGCGTTAAATATTTGAGTACCAATCCTCAAAGGATTGTTGCGGTCATTATTCGTTGTCGTAAGTAATTGGTCATCAGTCATTTCGCTACCTGTATAAATTGTGAAACTTTCCAGCAATTCACTAACATTTACAGTCAAAGGCGCAAAACTTGCATAAACAATGTAATAATTAGGGTCTGTTATCGGTGCAAATTCATTATACCAAACGAAACCATCCGCTTCGCCATCTGCAATAGTATTATAGTTACAATCAACAGGCACACCATTAGAATTAGTACGAACGATATAAGGAGTAATCGTAATTTGCCCCGCACCACGCGGTTCTATAATTGGATTACCATTTATAAAATTCAACTGCCCCGTTTCTGTATTCACATTTAAAATCAAACTTCCAGTCGCATTAGTCATGCTAGTAGTATCAACAAAGAACATAACTTTAGAGAAAGTCAAATTTGAACTTGCGGTCAAATTGTAGTCCAAAATCTGCCTTACAATATCCCCAGCCTCAATATCATCTGTGCCGCCACCGTTTTTAGTAATTTCAAGATTAAGTTGATCATTTTCGACAGCTACGCCATTTACCAAATACTCAATGCCGTCTGGTAAATTATAATCTATATTTAATATTCTTGAAATACTCTTGTTTTCGTATCCTTGTAATGTAATGGTGATGTAAATTTCTTCATCAACCTCGGCAGCCCTTAATGGCTCAATTGTCCAATAATCAATTATACCGTTATTGTCAGCATCAACTTCGATTATATTTACAGGAACTTGACTTAGCGGTGTTTCAAGTGTAGAGTACCACCCAACCACCAAATTTGAAATCTGATTATCAAGAACCGTCGAATGCTCATCTGAGTTCATCGGCTTTAAGAATATATCCATATTAACCACACCAGGAATACCTGTTTCGGTTGCCGAAAAACTAAATCTGTTTGTTTCGTCAAATAGAACAACATCAATTTGTTGTGTATCGTCTTGATAGTCTTCATTTTGAATAATGATTTCATCAAGTTGCACAGGGAAAAGTCTAATGTCACAGGTTGTTTCTACGGTTACCAAAACCCCGTCTGCCAAAATCTGCTCATAAGTCGGCGAAACCCAAACAGAAATAGTCGACAACTCAGGCTCAGTTACTTCATCTTCTCCTATGTTGCTTGGATTATAAGTAACAGTTACTAAACCGTTATGAATTCCAACTGTAACTTTCTCGGTGTCGTCTGCAGTAAATGTAAACTCCTTTGTTGTAGTGTCACCATTAGTGTGTGGATTAAGAGCGCGCTCTGGGAAGACCGAAACATTTAGTTGAAGTTGGTCATCGTAGATAAATGCATCTTCTTCAAGCGAAATACTTTCCTGCGTTTCGGGGTCAACCGCGCTAATAGTAAAATTTTGAATAGGCACATCAACAAAAATTGGCAAAGGATTTGAGTGATACAACCCATCAGTCGTTTCTGCAATCAAAAAGCAGTCGCCACCGACATTATTTGTGTAAACCTGTCCATTGTATTCTTCTTCTACTGTAACCGCAGTAATATCAAAACTTTCGCCAGACATTACAGTTTCAGGAACACTTATAATATTTGTAACAATATTGCCCAGCATATCACGAACTGTTAGACGAACTTCTGTCGGTGAAGTATTATCTTCAATTATCTGTTCGCCATTTTCGCCAGTCGAAATAACAGCATTTATGTCAAGAACTTTCAAACTAGCAGTTCCGCCGTTCTCGCTTATAACAACTTGATTTTCTTCATTAAATTTTAATCCCGTAGGAGGCGCACTATTCGGGTTGAAATAACCTATTGCAAGCAAAACAATCAAATAAATAGCACATACAGCGTATATGCCAACACACACATAACCTATGATTGTCAGAGCATTTAAAATGCTTTTGCCTGTGCTTGTGCCTTTTTTCATTTTATCCCCCTATTTTTATTTAGTATAACTCATATCTAAAATTATATAAAAAAATCAGCATGTTTGTCAAAATAATTTGGCTAGTTTTAACAAATCACTCAACAATTATAGTTAAAACTTCGGAAGTCATTCCCGCTCCATTAGACAGCATCACATAATAAGTGCCCGAAGAATATGCTTCAATATAGATATTCATTTCTATTGATATAAACAAACTGTCATTTTGGACACTGTCGCCAGCATCGTTAGTAACAACTGCGTAAATACTATTTCCTTCTGTGTCATATTTAGTAAAATACTTGACCGTACAAAACTCGCCTACTCTCATATGAATTTCGTCAGTTTCAAAAATTATGTCGTCTACACCGTCAAATCTAATATGTCTAACTTTAAAAGTAAAGGACTTTGAAATTCCCAAATAGTCATTTGATGTAACAGTTATTGTGTACACACCGCTTTTTGAAGTAGTTATATTTAATTTGTTATCAACAACTGTAATATTAAGTTTTTCTTTATCATAATCAACTGTAAAATCTTTTGTAGAGTTTTCATTTGTGAGTATTTCAGCGGTTAACTCCGCCATTTCGTTCTCACTTATTTCAAGAACACTTGTGCTTTCATCAGCGAACTGCTCCGAAGTTAAAGTTATTTCAATTTCTGTTACAGGCTCACAAACTACAATTTTAACAGTATTTGAAGGAAGCACATTTTCATAATTTAATGCAGCATCTATCAAATTAAAACGGAAATAATCCGTGCCGCAAGTAGTCGCATAGAACGGTCTATATAAGGTCTTCCCATCTTGGCTTATTACACTATATGCATCGGTTGCGAACTCAAACAATCTAGCACTTGCTGTGTCGCCGTCATTAACTCCAACCAAATTAGAAAAAGTATCTTTAAGCGAAATATTGCTTGTTATTTCCATTATGTACTGCGGACGGGCGTTTTCTTCTCCTGTTAACAATTCATAATAATCATATCCGTCAGCACTTTCCACCAAATCAAGAGGCTCATATTCGCTATTCAAAATACGCACAGAATAATCGGTGGCAATATCTTCAACAATAATTGTTGCTGTTTCCCAAATATCCCCGTAGGTATTGCCCGAACAACCTGTTTTTGCGATAACTTTTAGCGTACCTGTTCCTGTAGCCTTTGGTGTAATAACACCGTTTTCGTCAACTTCAAAAATACTAGGAGTTTGCGAAACGAACTCAAGCCCCATGTTATATCCAGTATTCAATACAGGTTGTATAGCAGCAGCCGAATTACTACTGTTTAATTTTACACGGTATGTATCCGAAAGTTCTAGTGTTGTGCAGTAAATTGCTTCTTCTACGACCACGCGAACTGTCGCGATTTGGTCCTCTACTTGTGCGGCAAGAATAGTGTCGCCCGCACCTAACGGAGTAATCACTCCTGTTATAACATCATAATCAATAACACTTTCATCATAGCGAATTTCAACGCCTTCAGGATAGTTTGTAATCAAAGGAGCATTGCCAAGAGCATTTTCAAGAGTACCCATTTTTAAGTTAATTTGCGAATTGCAATCAAAACTTATCGAAACGGGGTCGCGTTCTTCCCCGCACCCCACAAATAAAACAGCAAACAAAAGTATAAACGGTGCCAAAAATAGTAAAGACACTTTGGCTTTCATACTGAATTTCCCCTCCATTTTTGCTAGTAAAATTATATAAAAGTTTCCAGAAAAAAGTCAACAAAATTCCCCCTATATAGACAAAAAACAGCCTTTTTAGACTGTTTTTATACTATTTTGCGAAATTCCAACAAAATTAAACATTGTTTAGTAGATTAAATTTGTCAAGTTATTTGCTGTAAATTTCATTTACAACAACTTTCTTTATAAAGCGATAATTATGCAGTAAGAAATGAGCAAAACACAAAAAACCCACTAATCTAGCACAAAACTCTTCGCAAATTCAAATGCATAGTACCTTGCATAATACTAACTTTATTCAAACACGGCAAACACTTGTTTCCCATCTATTAGTGATAGTGGAATGTCGGCTACTCGGTATGCTGAACCCGTGAGAGTAATTGTTCCGTTTGTGTCATCCGTGTATGAGATAAACTCGCCGTCTACTTGCCAACC
>CALWEW010000002.1 GCA_944377415.1 uncultured Clostridia bacterium | reverse complement strand
TGGGGAATTGTTGCAGGCGTAGCGTTGACTATTATTCCTGTAATTGAAATTTACAAGTTAATTGTGCGTTTGGTACGCAAAGGCAAGCAAAAAAAGCAAGCAGTTGCTACAATTAACACAAATTAATATTTGGGGTTTTATATTTGTGAAACTCAAATGAAGTTTTGTTTATTGTATTTCATGAAAAAATTATTTTTTATGCAAGATTAAGTAAAACATCGTTTTGTTATTGTTTTATGCAAAGCGGTGTTTTTATTTTTTGCTGGTTATGTTAGAGAAATTGTTTAGCATATGCTTTTAAAAGTTACTAGCGTTTCATGAAGTTGTTACTTTTTAATTTTTACAAAATTTTTTTATATTTTTTATTATTTTACACAATTTTTTCACATTTTCAAACTATACTGCTGCATGTAAAAATTTTTGGAGATGGCTTATGGACAAAACTTTACCTAGATTTCGTTATGCAGCGGTTTTTTTAGTTATTTTAATTCCCGTGTTGCTTTTGTTCGTCGGTTGTGGTGAACGGGACACAGGCAAGTTAATTTTAAGCATAGAAAAGACCGACAGTGTGGGTAATGTTGACACCTATACAATTACATATACAGACGGAACTACTTATACATTTACTATTGAAAATGGTACTGATGGAACAAACTCTATTGCCGATATTGAAGCAATTTATGCGGTAGCAGTTGAAAATGGATATTCGGGAACAATTCTTGATTTCATTTCCGATTATCTTTCAGTAGATACTGATGATTCGGCAGCAACCTCAAAGGCTTTGCTTTCAAGCGTGAGCGTAAAGGCGCCATACACCCGTACTGTTCTACAACCAGCGTACATTGACGGAGTATTGCAAATCATTTCTTATGACCAAGAAGTTACAAGTGCGGGTTCTGGTGTAATTTACAAACTTGATAAAACTGCTGGAGATGCGTACATAATTACAAACTATCATGTAGTGTATGCTAGTGATAATAAAAATGACAACAAGATTAGCGACTCAATAAGTGTAACTCTATACGGCTCAAATGAAAGTATCCCTGCCGAGTATGTTGGTGGTTCTATGACATATGACATAGCAGTTTTAAAGGTTGACAACAGCGAAAATTTGCGTACTTCTAGTGCAGAAGCGATAACCCTAGAAAATTCGGATAATGTAAGCGTTGGAGAAACTGCCATCGCGGTTGGCAATCCGCAAGGGTTAGGCATTAGTGCGACTTCGGGAATTGTCAGCGTGGATAGTGAATATATCACGATGACTGCAGCAGACGATGTTTCGACCGTAACTTTCCGTGTAATGCGAATTGATACGGCAATTAATAGTGGTAATTCAGGCGGCGGACTTTTCAATAGTAGCGGTGAATTAATAGGAATTGTAAACGCTCGTATGGCAAGCACAAGTATAGAAAACATTGCGTATGCAATTCCATCTAATCTTGCAACCGCAGTTGCTGATAACATTATCGATAATGCTGCAAATTTTAATGGAAGTGTGCAGAAAATGGTTATAGGAATCGAAACAACAGGTGAAAACTCACGCGCGGTTTATGATAATGAAACAGGGCGTACAAGTATTGTCGAAGATGCTGTAATTTCTTCTGTTGAAAAAGACTCGCTTGCCGAGAGTGCAGGGCTTGAAGTAGGAGATATTATTACTTCCATAAAGATAAATGAGGACACTTATCAAATTACAAGAAATTATCAATTAACTGACCTAATGTTAACTGTGCGCTCTGGAGTAGATGTTGTGTTAAATTACACTCGCGATGGTGCAGCAAGTAGTACGACAATTCATGCTGCTACAGAAAATTTCACAACAATAGTGTAGTGTAATTTATTGTGTTTGATATACTGAATTAGTAGGCAGAATTTAATCAAAAAAGCAAAACTTGATTTAACTTGTATTTGATTGAGCGTCATATTTAAAAAGCAGTGTGTAATTAAAAGAAACAAAAAAATAATAAACAAGAAGCCGCAAGGCTTTTTTGTTTTCTATAATTTAGTGGTGTTTGCTTGTGTAAATATTATTTTTAGGGTATAATTTCGGTAGAAAATTTAGTGGAGAAAATATGGAAAAATTAATGATTATTGACGGCAACAGCCTTATAAATCGCGCGTTCTATGCTTTGCCACCACTTTCAGCAAGCGATGGTAATATTTACAATGCTGTCTATGGTTTTATAAACATTATTGCACGCATGATAACGGAATACAGCCCCGAATATATTTGTGTGGCATTTGATGCTGGGCGACACACATTTCGTAACGACCTTTACGCCGATTATAAGGGAACCCGAAAAGGTATGCCAGATGAACTTGCTTCGCAGTTGCCTATATTAAAGATTTTGCTTACTAAAATGAATATTTGCATTTTAGAAAGAGAGGGAATTGAAGCAGACGACATAATCGGAACGGTAACTCGCAAGTTTGACAATGTAAAAAATATTGTAATCACGGGCGACCGCGATTGTTTGCAACTTATAAATGACAATACGGAAGTGTGGCTCACCAAACACGGCATTAGCGAAATTGTAGAGATGAACGAGCGCCATTTAAAAGAGGAATGGGGGCTTTCGCCATCGCAAATTATTGATTTAAAAGCTTTGATGGGCGATGCTAGTGATAATATACCTGGTGTTCTCGGTATTGGCGAAAAAGGAGCAAAGGCTTTGCTTGCTGAATGGGGAACAGTGCAAAATATTTATGACAATCTCGACAAAATTAGCGGGAAAGTGCATGAAAAATTGCAGAATGGTCGCGAAATGTGTATGTTAAGTTACGATTTAGCAACAATTCGTACACAAGTTGAAATTAATGTTACTCTCGAGGACTGCAAATATACTTTTCCTTGGGACAACGAAGTTCAAGAACTGTTCTCAAAGTATGAATTCCGCAGTTTATTAAAACGAAAAGACCTATTTTCAGGCAATAACGCTAAAATTGAAGTTGATGAAATTAAATCCGTTGAGATTTCAATAAATGATTTAAATTCGATTATCGAACAAAACAAGAGTTCACACATTTTAGCGCTTGCTTTTGCAAAAGACGAATTTCATTTCGCTTTTGAAAACTCGCCAAATTATTTAATCAATTTATTTGGGGTTAGTGTAGAGATGGCATTTTCGGCATTTGCCGAGATGGTGCGAGATAACACAAAGGTGCTTTATGCATATAATCTTAAAGCAATTTATCATTTAAGTTCTCAACTCGGTATCGATTTCAAAATAATTGGCATTGATGTACCGCTTGCGATGTATTTAATCAACTCAAATGTTCGCGAAGATGTGCCTAAAATTTTGCTTGACTATCTCGGTTTACCTAATAATTTGCTTGCAACTGGGCTAATTCAAGCATGGCAAATTATAAATCGCGAACTTGAAAAGAAAGATTTACTCAGCCTTTACACGCAAATGGAATTACCGCTTGTTCATGTTTTGTTTGAAATGGAACGAGAGGGTATTACAATTAATACCGAAGTGCTAAATGAACTCGCGCCGAAGTATAAAGCCGAAATTGAAAAAATTCGCGAGCGTATTATCTTCCTTGCTGGTGAAGAGTTCAATATTAACAGCCCGAAACAATTGGCGACAATTCTTTTTGATAAGTTGCACTTGCCAGACCGAAACAACAAAAAGCACTCGACAGCAGTTGATGTTTTGGAAGCCCTGCGTGGTGAACATGCAATAATCGATGAAATTTTGCGCTATCGTACAATTACGAAGTTGTATTCAACCTACATTGAGGGCATGCGACAGTATATTCGCCCCGATGGCAAAATTCACACGGTTTTCAATCAAACAACCGCGGTTACGGGGCGACTTTCGAGCAATGAGCCGAATTTGCAAAATATACCTGTAAGGACAGAAGAGGGGCGAGAACTCCGCAAAATGTTTGTCGCATCAAAAGGTTGTAAACTGCTTTCTGCCGATTATAGCCAAATTGAATTGCGCTTACTTGCTCATTATTCAGGCGACCCCGTACTTTGCAAAGCGTATCAAGACGGATTGGATATTCACACCGCTACCGCTGCGCAGATTTTCGGCGTAAATATAGACGATGTTACGTCTGAAATGCGCCGTAGTGCAAAGGCAGTAAACTTTGGTATTATTTACGGTATTTCACCGTACGGGCTTGCGCAAAATCTCGGCATTCCACAAAGTGTGGCAAAAGAGTATATCGAGCGTTACTTTCAAACATATCCAACTATTAAGCAGTTTTTGGATAGTAGCATAGAAATGTACAAAGAAAAGGGCTTTGTGTCTACGCTCTTTGGACGCATACGAAACTTTGATAATGTAGTGCCTAATTCCCGTGATGCGAGATTTTCGGAGCGTGCTGCTATGAATATGCCGCTTCAAGGAACGGCGAGCGATATCATAAAAATTGCAATGCTTAATGTAAGCAATGAATTAAAGAAACGCAATTTGAAAGCAAAATTAATTTTGCAAATTCACGACGAGTTAATTCTTGATGTACCCGAAAATGAAGTCGATGAAGTACGAGAACTTGTTCGTGAGAAAATGGAAAATGTCGCGAAACTCCGTATTCCGCTGATTGTTGAAATTGATGTCGGGAATAGTTGGTACGAAATTTAGCAAACATAAAAAAGTTTTCTAAAAATATAAAAAAATCTTTGAAAATATGAAATAATATAAAATATAAAACAAAAAGCACTCTCTTGTTAATTAGAGAGTGCTTTTTCTATTCATTTACCAAATCGTCAGCATCGGGAAGTTCTTGTGCTTTCGTATTTGTTTGTGTTTTTTGTGAGCGACCTTTTTTGTTGTTGTCACGGGCGGCTTTTATTTCTTGAATATCTTTTTTAGAGGGAATAAAGTCTTCGATGTCGTCAAAATTACTCAAAAATTCAGTTACCGAACTTTCTTTTTCTTCGCCATCGTCGGTTTTTATGGGGCGTTCGCCGTGCTTTTCAAAGCGAATTCCAAAAAGTCCTAGAACGCCGACAAATGCAAGGTAGCAACCTAGAATAATAAGGTGAGTTGAGATGCCTTCGCTAAATTCAATTAGAAGTAGAATTCCGAGAATAAATTCAACTATTCCTTCACCTAAATAAACAGCCCATTTTTCTTTGCGTGATGCATAGTACAAAACTCTGTGCAAACATTGTATACCTGAAACTATTGCAAAAATTCCCCAAAATAGCGCAAAGATTTCTCGACCACGTTCAGGATAGCAAATAAATACTATGCCTATCGCTATAAAAATTCCAGCCAATATTAAGTCGGAACAATCAGCACTTTTGTACTTTTTGCAAACAAAATATTTCGTGATTCGTAGAAGTCCAGTTAATAAAAGTAATGAGCCGAAGATGTAGGGAATAGCGGTCGTTAGTTGAGAATGGAATATAATACAAACAATACCGATAATAAGGTAAATTATCCCCGCGACAAATTCAGGCGCTTCTTTTAATCGTTCTTTTAACATTTAATTTTCTCCTTTGTTAGCGTTTACAAGTTATTTTAGCATATTTTATTATATAAGTGATAAAAAATATCAATTTTTTATAAAAATTTTTGATTTAGAGATTTCATTTTGCGTAAATATATGATATAATGGGTTTATCTACATGGTGTAGCGCAGCCTGGTAGCGCACTTGGTTCGGGACCAAGGGGTCGCGGGTTCGAATCCCGCCACCATGACCACAAGTCAAGGAGAACGAGCAAAACTTCGCTAAACTTGTTTAGCGAAAAGGGGCTCGTTCTTTTTTATGCGTTATGCTTGCATATAAGCATAAAAAAGTGCGTGCCCCGATAGCATCGGAGATGCGAAGTTTTGCGAGTGGCTTGCGCAGTAGTCTACCGCAAGGGCGAAGCCCGCGGATAGACGAAGCCGGCGGAACATATTTTTGCGTTGCACTTGTGCATAAGCGAAAGAAAATAGCAAGGAGCGAAGCAATCGTAAAGCGATTGCGTAGGGCGCAGCGAGTGGCTTGCGCAGTGGTCTACCGCAAGGGCGAAGCCCGCGGATAGACAACAAGCAAGCATCCATAGTCGGCGGAACCCCTTTTTATTGTTTCTCTTCTTCGCTCGCTATTGACGCTGCGCAGCACTTTGTGCGCTTGCTACAAACCCGCTAGCATTAGCGTCTTGCGAAACATTTAGCAAACAAAAGCAGTCCTTTACAGACTGCTTTTATTTTTTAATTTTAGTAGAATTTTTAGTAATTTTTAATCACTTTTTTAAACTAAAATTAATAACTTTCAAATTGACTGTTGTAAAGGTCAGCATAGAAGCCACCTTTTTTAAGCAATTCGTCATGCGTACCCTTTTCGATAATATCTCCGTTTTTCATGACAAGAATTACATCAGCATTTTTAATTGTTGAAAGTCGGTGTGCAATTATAAATGAAGTGCGACCTTCTGTGAGTTTATCCATAGCCTGTTGAATGATAATTTCAGTGCGCGTGTCGACAGAACTTGTCGCTTCGTCAAGAATTAGCATAGGGCCGTTTTGTACCATTGCACGAGCAATAGTCATTAATTGTCTTTGACCTGCTGAAATCGTTGTGTTTTCGTCAAGTTTAGTGTCATAGCCTTGTGGAAGAGTGCGTATAAAGTGGTCAAGCCCACAGGCTTTTGCGGCCGCAACAACTTGTTCGTCAGTAACACCAACTTTGTCGTAAATGATATTTTCTTTAATTGTTCCGTCAAAAATCCAAGTATCCTGCAATACCATTGAGAATAATTCGTGAATGCTTTGGCGTGTAACTGAATTTGTTGGCACGCCATCGATTCGAATTTCGCCACTGTCTACATCGTAGAAACGCATAAGTAAGTTGACAAGTGTCGTTTTCCCTGCACCCGTGGGCCCAACGATTGCAACTTTTTGACCTGCATGAATATCAGCGGAAAAGTCTTTTATAATTAGTTTTTTCGGGTTATAAGTTGCAATTGCTTTTTTCATTTTTATAGGCGATTTAACTAAGCGCAAAGATTTTGCGTTTTTATTGACTGGGGAAGTAGGAAGGTCAAAGTCTTTTGTGTTGTAGCCAAACTTTACATGGTCAAAAGTTACATTTCCCTTGACTTTTTCAATTTTAGCGGTCTTTTCATTCTCATTAGGCATTTCTTTTTCGTCAAGAAATTCAAATACGCGTTCGCTTGCTGCTGATGCAGATTGTAGGTTTGTAAACGCTTGTGCCATTTGTGAAAGCGGTTGTGTAAACAGGCGAACATAGATAATAAATGCTGCGATTACACCAAAGCCTATGTGTCCATTTATCGCAAGAACTGCGCCGACAACACAAACTACAACATAGCCTAAGTTTCCAACGAAGTTCATCAACGGCATCATTGTTCCTGAAAAGAACTGACTTTTCCAAGCGCTTGTATAAAGTTTTTTGTTGATTTTATCGAATTTTTCTTTTGAGCCTTTTTCACCATTATACGCTTTTACAACATTGTGTCCTGTGTAAATTTCTTCAATATGACCGTTAATGTCGCCCATGCTTTTTTGTTGTGCAGCAAAGTATTTTTGCGATTTAGACATAATCATAATCATTATACTGAAACCTAAAAGGCTCGCAGCAATTGCGCAAAGGGCAAGTATCCAGTTTGTAACAAACATCATAATCATCGAGCCAAGGAAAAGAGCAATTGAAGAAACAAGTGTCGAGATACTGTTGTTTAGTGTCTGACTAATTAAGTCTACATCATTAGTTACACGACTTAATATATCACCATAACTATGAGAGTCAATATATTTAAGGGGAAGACGGTTGATTTTTGTCGAGATGTCGTAACGCATGCGCTTTGCAACTTTGTTTGTAACCGTTGTCAATATTTGTGATTCGATTATGCTAAAAATTGCACCTAAAACATAGATGATTATTAGTAAAAGTCCCGTATCCCAAACTAAATCGATGTTAACATCACGAATAGGTTGTCCTGTTGCGATGCCGCTAATTGCTGCCGTCAGTTCATTTACGATTTCTTCGATATAACTAGGCCCTATTACTGTAAGTACTGTACCCGCTATTGTGAAGATGAGCGCAATAAGCATCGACCACCAATGGCGCTTGCAAAAAACTGCCAATTTGCCGAGCGCCTTTTTAAAATCTTTCGGCTTTTCAGCGGACCGCATTCCTCCGTGTCTAGCGCGGGGCGCAGTTGATGTTTTACTACTCATTGCGAAGTTCCTCCTCTGAAAGTTGTGAAAGCGCGATTTCCTTGTAAATAGGGCAGTTTTTCAAAAGGTCGTCGTGCTTGCCGCAACCAACCATCTTGCCGCTGTCAAGCACGATGATTTTGTCGGCATCTTTAATTGTTCCAATACGCTGCGCAACAATCAAAACTGTTGCATCTTTTGTGTATTTCTTTAATTCCGTTCTTAATGTTCTGTCTGTTTTGTAGTCAAGTGCCGAGAACGAGTCATCAAAGATATAAATTTCGGGGTTGCGAGCGATTGCACGCGCGATTGAAAGCCTTTGCTTTTGTCCGCCCGAAACATTCGCTCCGCCTTGTTCAATAACGGCATCGTATTTTTCAGGCTTGTTTTCGACAAAGTCGGCGGCTTGCGCAACGTGTACAGCATCGCGAATTTTTTCATCTGTGATTTCTTCTCCGTTTTTGTCGCCGTACGCAACATTAGAGCGTACTGTTCCGCTAAATAATACCGCGCGTTGTGGGACATAGCCGAGTTTATTGTGCAATGCCTCAAGCGTGTATTTTTTAATATCAAGCCCGTCTATTTTGACGCTTCCTTCGGTTGCATCGTAAAAGCGGGGGATTAAGTTTATAAGCGTAGATTTACCGCTACCAGTTGAACCGATAAACGCCACCGTTTCGCCTTTCTTTGCTGTAAATGATATGTTTTCAAGCACATATTCTTCGGCATCGGGATATTTAAATGAAACATTTTCAAATACAACTTCACCAACGGTGTTATTTTCATTCTTTGTAACTGTTCCGTCTACAATAGTTGTGTCAGTTTTAAGCACTTCATTGATACGGCGTCCAGCCGCAAACGCACGCGGCATCATAATAAATACGATTACAATTAGCATAAATGACATTACGACTTGAATTGCGTAACTGCTAAATTGATACATGTCGGCAATTACTGCGCCACGCCCAGCAATATCAGTAATAGGAATATCGTTAAAGATGTAAGCAGCCAAAATGTAAATTGCAAGTGCAACTCCGCTCATTACAATACTAATAATAGGGAAGAGAATTGCCATTGCTCTGTTTACAAATAAGTTGGTATTTGTGAGGTTTGTGTTTGCTTTGTCAAATTTGTTTTGTTGATAATCTTCTGCATTATAAGCACGCACTACACGAATACCGCGCAAGTTCTCACGCGTAACAGAGTTTAAATCGTCGGTTTGCTGTTGAAGTTTTCTGAACTTTGGATAGGTGATTGCAATAACAATACCAAAAAGTAAAATGATTGCAACTACTGCAACTGCTGTCGCTGTTGTCCATTGCCAATTACTATCAACGATTTTGCAGATTGCCCATATAGCCATGACGGGAGCACGAATAACAACGCTTAAACCCATTGCGATTGTCATTTGAATTTGAGTTATGTCGTTTGTCGTACGAGTAATTAGACTAGGTGTGCTAAATTTGTTAATTTCGCTCATGCTAAAACTTTGTACTTTGTCAAAAACTCCCGAACGCAAACGCGCCGAAAATCCCGCGGCAACTCGTGCCGCAAAATAGCCCGTACCGACTGCTAAAACTCCGCTACCGAGCGCACACGCAAGCATGTATCCACCATTTATCCAAATTTGAGTTATAAGTTCACTTTCTGTTAGCGACATTGCGTAATCACTTCCGCGTGTGGCAAGCGATATAAGTTCACTTAAATACTCGGGGAGTTTTAGGTCAAGCCAAACTTGTAGTACAATCAGTACGATACAAATCGCCATTGATAAATAGTCGTACTTATTTAAATATCGAAAGATATTCATAGTGTTTTGCCTTCTCCTTTTGTTTGATTAATTTTTTTTAAGTTTTCTGCTAATTTTTGCAAGGTAGAAAGAAAGGCTTGAATTTCGTTTTCGCTAATGTCTTGTAAAACTTGTTGTTGGAAATCAAGCATATCGGCATTTATTTTTTTAAAAAGATTTTTGCCTTTTTGTGTTACTACGATACGCTTTAAACGAGCATCATAGTCAACTGCTTTACGCTCGATAAAACCTTTTGCTTCTAACGCATTTAATAGCGTTGTCGCAGTTGAACGGCGTATTCCAAATTGCTTTTCCAAATCACGCTGGAATGTAACTTGCCCTTCATTTTCACATAGGTAACATACAAAAATTCGCTGCATATGTGTTGATTTTTGTAAGATACCATGCTTGCTTTGTTCGGCAAGTACAGTCCTGTGAAACTGGTTGCCAAACTTGCGAATTTCTAAAAAAACATCAGCCATATTTTCACCTTACTTTTGTTTTCACGCTAATTTCATTACTTATAAATAGAGCAAAATAAAAGGCTGTAAAAAATTTTTACACCTTAATTTTGTTATAAAAAATAAAAAATCTCGCGGTCAGTTTGTTAGCACGCTAACAATTATATACTATTAATATGCAAAAGGCAAGAGAATAGTTCAATATTTTAAAAAAATGTGTGGGAAGACCCACACATTTTTAAAAATTAGCAATGAGCAATTAGCAATTAGCAATTGTTGACCGCTAGCGCGGTAATAAATAATTATTATGGCTTGCACGCTAGCGCTCCTGAAATAATAACTATCACATTATTTCATTTGTCCTTCAGCCGATAGCCCATCACTTGCGATACTCGTTACACGCGGCTGGCTTTCCGTACCTTCGGTACTCCAAGGCAAAATTCCTAATTCAAAATTCAAAATTTTGCGCAGCGTTAATGCGTTAGACAAAGTCGTTTTCGGTATTTGTGTTGTCGTTTATGTTTGTATTACTTATAAGTTCAAAGTTTGCAATTATCAGTTTTCCTTCTACAAGGGAAAGGGGAATGTCTGCACTTTTACCATATGCACTTAAATCAGTTCCGTCGCTTGTGCTCCAACCGATAAAATCATAATTGAGAGCGCACAGTGCAGATACATGAATATAGTCCACTCCGTCAATCGTTGTGTAGTTCGCCCGTACTTCTCCGCCTTCGCTTGCGGCAACTGCTGTGCCGATTGCGCTAAAGACTGCTATGCGGATAGTGTTTTCGGTAAGGCTTTCAATTGTACAAGTGGGGTTAGTAGTAATTATTGTCCCGTTTTCGTCAGTCCAGTATAAAAAGTTTGAAAATACACTCGATGCCACCGCAGTACTCGAATAAGAGCCTAGTGCGTTTTGCGGGGTGGAATTCATTTCGTTTGTAACCGTACCTAATGCCGAATTATTGCTTGTAAAGGTTACATTAAATTGCATCACTTGCCACGATGCATAAAGGGTGTGATTTTCTGCAATAGAAACAGTGCTGCTACTTGTAATCAATTCGCCTGTCGGACTACCTAAATGCCAGCCTGTAAAAGTGTAATAATCGCGTGTAGGGGTAGGGAGAGTGCCATAAGTTGAACCATATGTAACGGTGATATTACTCGGCGTACTGCCACCGTTTCCGTCAAAAGAAATGGTATAAGTTGCAGCACTCCAACCTGCTGTTAGCGTAATATCGCCCGTTGTGTTTGCTGGAATTGATAAAGTACCGTTTGAAATAGTTGGCGTGTTTCCGCTACCGTTCCACGAAACAGTCCAGCCCGTAAAATTGTAGCCTGTTTTTGTCGGCTCGGGGATAGTGATATTTTGGAGGCTATCAGCCGAGTCATAACTTGTTGGCGCAGAACTGCCCGCCGTCCCACCGTCTAGGTTGTAAGATATTGAAGAAGTTACCACCGCTGGTGCTACAAGGTCAGCGATAGGGAAAGTTAAGTTAAAACCTGCGTAATCTGGCATGTTGGGGTGCTGATTTGAATACCATGTATCGCCTTCTCGGGTAAGTGTAAAATCGCCCATAGTTGCTGTTGTAGCATTCCAAACATAGTTATCATTTAGTTCAATAGTGAATTCAAAATTATATATGTTAGCAACACCAGGGGATATTCCCGTTCCATAGGTGTTATCAAATCGAATGTGTAACCACCACGCTCCATTATCAATATAAATATAACCGTCTAAGTTCTCTGATTTTGCACTTTGAGTTGCTGTTAATAAAATAGATATTCCCATAACTATAACGAACAACGGGAAAATTACAATTATCAATTTAATAGCCTTTGCCATAATACCTCTAACTGTTTACTGTCAGTAAACATTTTTTATAAATTATAATAAAATTTTAATAATAAGTCAACAAATTGTACACACCATTAATTATTTGTCTATTATTCAACTAATATGCTTAATATTAAGAATATGTAATATTAAATAATAAAGTTAAAATCACAATATAAACTTTATAAAACAAAATGTAGGTAATAATTATGGAAGAGAAAATCAATTTGACCTTAAAAGATATAGGGGAAAGAATAGCATATTTTAGATACGAGAAAAATTTGAGTGCACGAGAATTAAGTTTTATGATTGATAAAAGCGGAAGTTATATTACTAGGCTTGAAGCGGGAGATATAAACATTTCCGTGATTGCTCTTGTTGAAATTTTAAATGTTTTAGGGGTTTCTGCGCAAAGATTTTTTGATAGTGATTATAAAAATTATTACACCGATATTGAGTTAAAAGAATTAATAGAAAGTTTTACGCCAGAAAAAAGGGAAATTGTACTTAAATTTTTGCAATTAAATTAGTAAACTAAATGAAAAATCACGGGTTTCCCCGTGATTTTCCATGTCCGCAAAAGCAAGTTGATTACATTATTTAATCTCAATTAAGTTTTGTTTTTGATTAAAGTTTTGTAATCATAACTATATTTTCTAATTTTTGCGTTTTTATTCATTATTTTTTGTTTTCTTGTTCATTAAGTAAATTGCACCTTGCATGCAAGCAGCAATAATTAACCAAATAGCAGCAAGTAAAACAAGAATATAAATAATCATACTACCTGCGTTATATCCGCCGAAAATCCACTCTACTAGGTTAAAGTTGAATATACCAACTAACCCCCAGTTAATACCACCAATCAGCAAAATAATAAACGCTATCCAGTTAGGAATTACGAAGTTCATTTTTCCACCTCCGCAACCTATTTTGTGTAGTACTAACAAAATTATTTATATTGAGGGTTTACAGTTGTTGGTAAATTTGCGTGATTTTATATAATTAGCGCTTTAAAGATTTGCAAGCTGGAGTGATTATAAAGATAGTTTTAAATTTGCATTTTATATAATTATTCTAAAAGAAGCAAGTATTTATTATTGATATTAATATAATTTTATAACTTTATGATATCCGCTATTTTTCCTGTGATATATAGCGAATTTGGGGTAAGTTTTTTTATTGATAAGTTTTCCCCTGTGATGCTAAAATTCATGCCTGAAAGTCTTATGTTTATTTTCACTGTGGTATAATTTGCTATTGTGATATTGCCTTGAACATAGACTCCAAGCCCTGAATAATTCATAATTAAAAAGTTATTTTTCGTAACTCCGCTGAGCCCTAAATCGTTTAAAATCTCGTTTAAAAACATTGTTTTGCTCCCGTTATTAATTCTATTTTAAATTATTATATAATATGATAATAAAAAGTTTATAAAAGGCAGAAAAGATTTAATTTAGAAAAAAGCGGGGCAGGTGATGCACTTGAAAAATTTACTTGCAAATTTTCGAGTTATTGAAATAACGATTACGGGCGTTGGCTTTGATTCATTCATTAATGAATTAATGCGAGAAAATGTTAATATAATCAGTATAAAAAAACCTGATAATACCACACTCAAAATTAAAATTCGTGGCAAATATGAGCGTGTAACATTTGCTATTCTAAAAAAAAGATGTTATACTTACGCTATATCGTCTAGCGTAGGGGTAGGCAGGGCGCAAGCGGGTGTATTGCTCGGCTTTGTATTTTTGCTAATCGCGCTTGCGGTGCTTTCACAATTTTGCTTTGGGGTGAAAGTGAATAGCGACAACGGCGAATTAGTATCGCGAGTGAATATGATTTTGCAAGAAAATAATCTTGCACCAGTGCGCGCTTTTGGGGCTCTTGATTTCGAAAAAATTGAACAGGTTTTGCGTGATGAGATTGACGAAATAGGACTTGTGAGCGTATCTCGTCGCGGGGCTTATTTGTGGATAAATTTTAGTGAGATAACCGAGCCTGACGATGTGGAACAGGAAAACACGACAGGAATTTTAGCCACCGCGAACGGCGTAGTTTCTCGAATTTTTGTCCATAGCGGAACTGCACTTGTGCAAGAGGGCGACACCGTGAGTATCGGGCAAATGCTAATTGCGCCATATTATCTTGATGACGAAGGAAACGCGACAGCAACAACCGCCGATGGCGATGTTTATTTGTCTGTTTGGAACTCTGCAACAGTTGAGTTTAGAGAAGTTGAACAAGTAATGACGCGCACAGGCAAAACTCAAGTTTGCTCGCGAGTGCTTTTCGGAAACGATATTTTGTCCGATAATACGGCGGAATGTATTTTTGATAATTACGAGAGCGAAAAAAGCGTGCGGTATTTATCTAATATATTGCCTGTGAAAATTGAGTACACGACTTATTACGAAACACAAGCAATAACCGTGCAACGAGAGTATTCGGCAGAACGCGATGCGCTCATTTACGAAGCGCGCGAAAAAGCATACTCGCTAGTTGATGAAGGCGATATTTTAGATGAGCGCGTTACTGAAAGTGTTGTCGGTGAAGTTTATTATGTAACTTATTATGTGATGACCGAAATTAAGGTTTGATTTGGGTAAGGTTTTGAAAAATTTTGCTAATTATTAACATCTAATGTTTTAGTAATCTTACCTTTATTTATTGAACATAAATAAAAGTTTTTTTGAAAATACACATATTTAAGAAAAGAGTATATTAGCAAGTAAGAAAATATAAAATACTATAAGATAAAAGGGAAGTCTATGGAAGTAATTTTAACAAATAAAACAAAATATATTTTGCCGAATGCAAAACTTTTAAAGAAGATTGCAAAGCGCGTTTTAAAACACGAAGGGCAGCCGACAAAGCATATCGCTGTGGGTGTGTTTTATGTTGATGCCGAAGAAATACAAAAAATAAACAAGGAATACCGCAAGAAAGATAAGCCCACTGATGTGATTACTTTTCGCCTTGTAAATAATCCAGAAAAAAAGGAAATCACTAAAAAGAATTTTGAACTAGATTATGATGCAAATATCGGTGGAATTTATATCGGTGAAATTTTTATTTGTGTTGAAGTCGCGGAAAATCAAGCGCATGAATGGGGGCACACTTTGTGTCGTGAAGTTGCTGAACTTTTTGTGCACGGAATGTTACATGTTTTGGGACACGACCATGAAGAAGAAAGCGAGCGCCAAATTATGCGCGAGTGTGAACTTGATATTATAAAGTATCTGGACAAAGTTATTAAAAATTAATTTGATATAAAAATATTATGATTTTATTTGCACTCGGGGGCGGAAATGGAACAGGTTATAATAGACAAATTAATTGAAAAAGCAAAAGAAGCGGCAGAAAAAGCATATTGCCCATGTAGTGAAACGCCTGTCGGGGCGTGCGTGCTTACTCAAAATGGTATGATTTTTACGGGCTGTAATATTGAAACGACTTCGCTTGCAGGCAGTCTAGGTGCAATGGAAGTCGCTATTTGCAAGGCGATTAGCGAAGGTGGCACTTCAATTATGGCGGTAGCAAATTATTGTGAGCATGGAATTTCGTACCCCACAGGTAACGAAAGACAGTTTTTGCGCGAGTTTACCGAACGCGCAAATATTATCTGCGCGAGCAAACACAAAATCGAGCAGTTTAAAATTCAAGAATTACTTCCTTTTTCCTTGCGTGAAGACTAAAAGCCTTTGAATAAATATTTATTTCAAAAAAATTTTGAGCGAAAAAAAGAAGAATTAAAAAGAAAAAACAAAAAATAAAATTGAAAAAATAAAGAATAAAGGTAAAAACAAAAAATCCTAACAAATTTAGTTAGGATTTTTTGTTTGGTGCGGATGAAAGGATTTGAACCTTCACGGTTTCCCACTAAGACCTGAACCTAGCGCGTCTGCCAATTCCGCCACATCCGCATATATTTTACAAGCAAATTTTATCAAAATTTTTTTGCTTTGTCAATTATATAATTGTATGCCATTTATCTAGTATTAGATTTATTACAAAATTTAATTTGTATTTTCGTTTTTTTGTGATAAACTAAAAGTGTTTAAGGTGGTAAAAATATGATACATTCTTTGGCTGGCGGAAAAATGCGAGATATGGACATTGTTGACTTTGCAAAAGTTGAATTGTCTACAGGTGAAATTCGCTGGTTTATAACAGATATTTTAGACTTGAAAGTCGGTGATTTAGTTCGCGTTCCACGAGGGCAAGATTTAGAAACAGCAAGAGTTGTAAAAATCGAAAAAAATGTAAATGCTCAATGCGCTCCTGTGCCTATAAAACGCGCTTTAAAAATTTTTTCAAAGGTGAGTGAATGATTACAAAAATCTTTATTATAGGTGCTGTAACAGGCATGAGTGATGAGTGGAAGGCAAATTTTGCAAAATTAAAAGAGAAAATACTTACAGATTTTCCAAACATAACCGTTTATACTCCTGATGATATCGATATATATTGTGAGGAGTTGTATAAAAGTGGAATTGCTTCTGAAAAGGTTTTGCACAAAATAGGAGAATTTAATGCTAATCTCGTGAAATCTGCTGACATTATAATTTGTGAGTGTTCACATGGTTCGCTCGGTGTTGGCATAGAACTTGGCATCGCTCATGAATGTAAAATACCTGTATTTGCATATGCAAAGACTGGTGCAACCGTTAGTGGTTCAGTGCCTGCATTTTTTGGTGAAGTAAAATATTATGATAAATTAGATGAAATAACAACTGATTTAAAGAAGCGAATTCAATAAAATTTGTACTATTTTTGTAGTTTAAACAACTTTATTGTAGTATTAACTACAATTTTGTTTTTTAATGTCGAAAAATGTCGAAAAAACACGAAACTAGTGTAAAAATATTTTGATTTTCAAATTAATTTTATATATAATTTTTAAAAAAATATACAAGGAAAGTTATGTTTGCAAAATCAGTTTATTTCGCGCTGTTTGGTTTTGTGTTTTTAGCGCTTTTTGTTTTAACTATCTTTAATATTAATTTTTATTATAAAAAAACTACTGCCAATTCGGTTTGCATTATAAGTAGCGCACAAGATTTAATAGATTTTGCTACATATGTAAATGGTGATAATGTAACAAGTGCAAATCCTAATCTTAGCGCAAAACTTACAGCCGATATTGATTTAACAACAGAAATTTTTCAAGGCGAATTTCTGGGGATAGGTACAGATGGTTACAGTGGTACTTTCGATGGCAATGGTCATGTGATTTCATTAGACCTTTCTATATTCACCTCGGCTAAAAAGGGATTATTTGTTGAAACAGATGGTGCAGTTATAAAAAATTTAGTTGTTAAAAGTAGTCTTGATACTTCAAAAATAACTAGGACTTCTCGTATAGGTGGATTGATATCCGATATGTCAGGGACAACAGTTGAAAACTGCGCTGTTTATTTAGAGATTGTCGGTGAAAGCGCAAAAACCATTACTATTGGTGGAATAAGTGGTTCAAACACCGTTCAAGGCGCAAATGTAAGTAGAATAAGTAATTCTATTGTATATCTAAAAAATGCTTCTAATTGTTCAGAAATTGATGTTATTTCGTGTGTGCGAAATAATGAAGCAATAACACTTTTAGAAAATTCAATGTTTTATTGCGATGGAATAAGCAAATATGTGGAATCTTCGACTAATTGTTGCTTTCATAGTAGCGAAGGAGCGTGTTCTGAGGGCTCTTGCCCCTTTAATGCACCTGAAAATATGTCAGTCTGTGGTGATTGTGGACTTTATTATTTAAACTTTGACAAAACACATAACACAACTGTTACTACACCGCCACAAGAAATAACGCCTACACTTTTAAAAACAGAATATGTTTACTCACCTGACGGTGTAACTCTTGAATTTGACAATATAATTAAAGTCGATGAAGCTGATGATGTTGAGTTTTCTTATACTGTTTCTGGGGATACTGTTGGCAATCAAACTGCTAAAGTTTCACTTAATGGGGCTGATGCAGATAAATATGTCTTGACTGCTGACACAGTTGAATTTGTCATAACACCTAAACCTATTACGGTCGAAATACAAAGTGTTGAAAGCGTGTACGGGGCAGAAATGAAGGAAGTGGATTATTCTATTTCTTGTGCTGATGATGTGTCTATAGAATTTGATTTTCTGTTAAATAATGAAAGCGCAGAGTTAAGCAAAGTTGGCGAATATGTTATAGTGCCAAAAACTTCAAATCTAAATTATGAAATATACGATTATAATTTAGCAACATATACAATAATGCCTGCGCCGATTACGCTTGAACAGACTGCATTTTCTAAAGTTTTTGATAATGAAAAGTTTGTGCCTAAACTTTCGCTAAAAGGTATATGTGATTTTGATAAATCTGCAGTATTATATAAGTTTTTGGATATATTGCCTTCAAATTTTGGCACATACTCGATAAAAATTGCAATAGATGGTGATGCTTCATCAAATTATAAATTAGTAGATGATGTAATTACTTTGTCAATAGAAAAGAAAACTGTAAGCGTTACTTGGAGTGATACAGAATTTTATTTTGATAACTCCGCACATGTCCCGACTCCTAGTGTAAATAGCGGTATTCAGAACTATAGTATCGATATTAATGTAAGTCATGGCGAAATAAATGCGGGTGAATATAGTGCCACTGTTACTACAAAAGATGAAAATTTTTTATTAAACAATTCGACCTGCAATTATAAAATTTTACCCTATAATTTAACTTTGGACTATGGAAACAATACCTTTGTTTTTAATGCAGAAATACAAGAGCCAAGTGTAGATTTCACTGTTCCATTTAACTATGATTGTGATTTGGAAATTATCGGCGGCGCTGCTGATGTTGGTAATTATACATTAACTGTGTCAAGTGGGGATAAAAATATACACATTTTAAATCCAAACTTTGATTTTTCAATTACTCCGTTGACTGTTGAAGTAATATTCGAAAACAGTTCGTCAATTTTTAATGGGAAAAAACAATTTCCAAAATATTTGATAAATTGCGGTATTGATTACGATTTTCAAGTTTTGGAAAGTGTTTATGCTGAAAATGTAGGAGAATATAATGTAACAGTTACAACAAATGATAAGAACATTAATTTAATTGGGAATAGTGTTGAATTTGAAATTTTGCCGTATAATGTTGAATTGATTTGGACAGGCACTGAACATATCTTTGATAATCAATCTTATCTTCCGCAAGTAACTTATGATTTACCTTTTGAGTATGGATTTGTTATAAGTCTTTCTGGTGCACAAACGAATGTAGGGGATTATTTGGCTACTGCATATACAAATGATAGAAATATAAATCTTTTAAATGTGAGTTGCGATTTTTCTATTTTGCCGCATGTAGTTACGCTAAAATGGGGCAATACGGCTTTCATTTACAGTGGCTATCCACAAGCGCCCGAATATTACTATGACGACTTCGGTTACTCTTTTGAGATTGATTTGTCGGCAAGTGGTGTTGATGTAGGGGGATATTTAGCGAAAGCGATTTGTAATAATGTTAATATTACTCTCGAAAATGCGGAAATTTATTATGATATTTTGCCACTAGAGGTTTCAGTTCAGTGGGGCGATACCGAATTTTCTTATGACGGAACATACCATGTGCCAAATGCAGTAATAGATATTGAAAACATTGAAATTAATCCTAATTGTGTGCCAATTTTAAATGTTGTAGGTGGGGCTAGTGAAATAGGTGAATATACTGCTAGGGCTACAACAAATGGAAATTTCATTTTATTAAATAATAGTTGTAATTTTTCAATAGTGCCGAATACAATAACTCTTAGTGATACGCCTGACGATATTTCTATAACAATTACAGGTGAAATAAATACGGGGCAAATTGAATCGAAAAAGATAGATGCAGAAGCGTTAAAGAGTTCTTTACCAGCAGGTTACGAAATCTATTTTGCAATAAGTCTTTCTGACTATTCGGTTTCTTCAAGTGAAAGTGAAAAGTACGGAATATCTATTAATTTACCAGTATTTGCAACTCAAAATTTTGAAATATTTATAATAAATGATAAAGTAAATGTTGTTAATTATGAGAATTTAGGGACAACTTTTAATTTTGAAACAAACGAGTTAGGTGTAATTTGTATTGCTTTTTATAATGATGCGGCTGTAGCATTGCAAAATCTTATCACATATGGACTTATTAGTTTAGGTGTGATAGTAGTTCTTGCTATAATTGTTTGCCCTATGATTTATCGCCGTCATCATCGCGTGATAATTAGGCGTACGGACATAGAAAAATAATAAAATTAATAAAAAACACGGGATAACCGTGTTTTTTATTGTTAAAAGAAAATTATTTAATGTATTAGTAATTTTTATTCAACAAGAAAGTCATTTTGTGAGTAAAATAAGTAGTCAAAAAAGTAGTCGAATAAATTTTTAGTTTTATTAGGGTATAAAAAAAGCCCTTAGTTAAGGGCTTTTTAATAGTAGCGGGAGTAGGATTTGGCTCTACGCCTATCAACGAAGGTGGGGGAATGCTAGCATTCAAGCACCGAGGCCGATAGATTGGCGCAAAGCGCCAAACAAGGGAGTAGGTTCGCATACAAAGTATGCGCACGCAAAGCGTGCAAAATCCTACTAAAAGTAACGAAACAAAAAAGTGCCCACAGGGCACTAGAAGTGGTAGCGGGAGTAGGATTTGAACCTACGACCTTTGGGTTATGAGCCCAACGAGCTGCCGGACTGCTCTATCCCGCGATGTAATTTAACTATATCACAGTATATGCATAATTGTCAAGAGTTATGAACAAAATTTTTTATATTTCAAAAAAATTTTTTACCTTTTTTACCAAACTTTAATATAATACAATATACGAATAAAGCATATAGTGTATATGAGAAAAATGTTTCGACATATTTTTAGTAAATATGTTAAAATATGTTCATTTCGTTGCTATTTAAGAATTGTTATGATAAAATTATAACCTACTTCAGTAGTACATAACAAAAGGTGGTTGTATGCGAGGTTATTCGACAGAAGTTGAAAAATGTTTGCAAGATTTGGGAGTGTTAATTTCTAATGATAGGCAGTTACAAGTAGAGGAACAAGTTGCGAAAAGCGTTTTAGATGATGCTTTGCACAAACTTTATGCTCTTAAATATAGTGGTAAAATTACTAAACGCGAACTTGATAAATGTTTGATGAGTGAATTGAACGAATTTCAAAATAGTTGTGATGGCTTGAATAGAAGTCAAGTGCAGGTCGTAGGTGAACGGGCAAAGTTAGAGGCATCACTATATGAAAGTTGTAAGTTTAAGAGTTCAAGTATTACTAAATATCTTGCGGAGATTCTTTCACGAGAAACCAATCAGGAATGGTTGCCGATTCGATATTTATTATCCGCCCCAAGTAACGACAAATGGCAAAAAGAGGCTTATGGGGTCGTTTTGGCAGAAGCGCTACTTAGTATAGAAAATATTACCGATACGATTACTTTGTTAAATACTCCACATTTTGTTCCTTTGTATAGGTATGGTATAAAGTATACTGAAACAAGTCATCCCGAAATGACCATTTATTCAAAAACACATGCAAAAAATGTGGGGAATATTTGGTATTTAAGCAGTTATAACTTTTTATCAATAGCAGGTAGTAAAGAATATAATGCTCTTTTTGATGTTAATGTGATTAAAAGCAAACCTTTTTTGCATCTTCCGTTAAAATTTGAAGAGCAAAAAATCATACACAAAGTAGATAGTTATAATACTTATAAAAATTATACGCGACCACATTTATCCGACAATCATCCAAGAATAATTGCATTAAATGCTGTGGCAAATTTGGTTGACAATCGCATTCGTGAGCAGAAATACGAATTCAATACAACAAGATAAGACCTTACGGTCTTTTTATTTTTTGAAAGCTAGAAAATTCACGCTAATAATAAATTTTTTTTAATTATAAATTTTAAATAATTTTTAAAAAGTATAGAAAGTCAATCAAAAAATTATAAAAATAAAAAATTTTATGAAAAAGTTTATATTTAATGTATTTTGTCCATATTTATAAGTATGGAACTATTTAGAGGTTATGTTTACGCTCCTCAGACCGAGATGCGTTTAAAAAATTTTCTTAAAAATGAATTTGGAAATAAAAATCCTGTATTTTTGTGTTTGGGCACAGATAGAATAGTGGGCGATTGCCTTGCTCCTTTGACTGCGGAATATTTAAGGAAAAAAGAAATTCCTTATTATATTTACGGAGGCTTAAATTCACCTATCACCGCAAAAAATTGTGAATTTGCATGCGATTTTATTCGAACTATGCACCCAACATCAATTCTCGTATTAATAGACAGTATGGCTACACGAAGTCAAGCAAATTTAGGGGATATAGTTATTACAAATGAGTATTATGGAGCAATAAATTTATTAAATATCACACCTGATTTATGCGTTTATGGAGTAACATCTTTGCTAAAGGGAAGTATGTTGAATTGCGCAAGATTGAGAAATGTTGAGTATATCGCGCAAATTCTATCACAATCAATAGAAGGTGCTCTTGCCGAAAAAGAAAAGAAATATGTTTTTGCAATAAATTAAAACCGCATGAAAATTATTTTCAGCGGTTAATTTTGTAATTAATAATTTTGGGTTTGTTTAATGGTTGTTATATTTGTAAAATTAAATTCTAGTAAACTACTCCAATAAAGCGTTTTTCATCAGGGTAAGCATAGCCCTTTTTACGCGCCTCAGTTTCTTGATATTCAAGCGATGAAACAATTTCTAGTTTTTCTCTGGCTTGTTCTATTTCCAGTGATAACTCTGCTTGTCGTTGTTCGAGTGCGTGTAAATTACTCTTTTTTTCGGCAAGTATAATAAATTGATAACTTAATACAGCAAATAAAATAAATGCCAATGCGAAAACACCAAAAATAATTAAGTTAGACTTTTTAAAAAATTTCATATACCACCACTTTATATAAATTTGCCTTAAAATGTTGCATAGTACCTAAAAATTTGCACTTTAACGCGAATTTTGGCGGTATTATGCACTTCTTTGTTAGCGTGTGTTAAGTTTACCATGTTTTTTTAACATTTTGAGCACAAACGCAAAAATAGTGCGAATAAGTAAAAAACCGCCAATAAATGCTATAATTGTGTAAAGTCGCATTTCTCCAAAATTAATAGTGAGATTAGATAGGTAGTATACCGCTCCATAAATTAGAATACGCAAAACATCTTTTATCCAAGTTGAAACTTCTTTTATTATGTGTTTTAATTCTTTAGTAAATATTTTGCCTTTACTCTGTTTTTTGGGTGTTCTTTGGGGGCTGTTGTTTTGTTTGTTAAATTCTATTTTTAAAGGGGGAGTAGAAATGTTATCTAATTTATTACTAGATAAATCAGCATTTAAGTCTGTTTTGTTTTTTAAAATATTTTCATTATTTTGATTTAATTTTTTATTGTTTTTTTCTTCTTTAAGTTTAATTTTTTTATTTTTAAAAAATTGCCTTATACTAGGCATTGCGCGCAAAAATTCGTCAAATAATCCGCAACAAAAGCCAATATAAAGCATTAATAGAAAAATCCAGCCTTGACCAATGGTTTCAAACAACATTATTTAAACAGCCTTTTTAAAAAACTTTTTCTTTCGCCACTGTATTTTATTTCATCAATTTCTCCGACTATTTCAACGATTCCTTCTGTAGTATCAAGTTTTTTCACGCTCATATCTCTACCAGTTATTGTTAATTGAGTACCTAAAACTATGCAACTAAAAAGAGTAGGGCTTGCATTATCTGCTTTTTGAACACCTGTAATACATAAATATTTCTTATTTTCGCATATAATTTTATGTGATTTATATTGATTTTTTGATAAATTTTGAGTGTTGTTTTGTTCTTCCATGTTAAACCTCCGCTCGTATTATATGCAAAATCAAAAATATAAAGAACACAAAGCAAAGTACATAATAATTTTTTAAATAAAAAATTAAATTTTAAATGTTATACACATTTTAGTTACATAAATGATTGGAAATGTGGATAATTTAAGCAATAAAATTTAATTTTTTACTAATTTTGTTAATTTTTAATATATTTTTTACTTTGAAACTAAAAGTTTAGTATAATGGCGGTAGTGAAAGAAGTAAAGGTTAATCTTGAATGAACCACGGGACTATTCTGTGGTTTTCATATAACAAAAAAGAAAAGCACATTTATGCTTTTCTTTTAACCATATAGAACTGATTTTTATCTCATTGCTTTAAATTTTCTGTAAATTAACGCTTATTAGCTTTTCTGCGCCCTATTTTTTAGCGTTAATGATTTTTGGTTTTATTTTTATTGTTCGATTGCGTGGTTTTTTCTCTTTTTCGATATTGCGAGCTGCTAATATTTTTGCTTTGTTTTTCTCGGCAACTTTTACGATTAAGTTAATAACTTTTGTTTTATTAAGCCACCAATCACGGCTCCAAACGCGAATTATATCCCAGCCACGCGCACGAAGGAAAGTGGGGCGGTAAACATCGCGTTCAAGAAGCGAGTCCGAAGAGTGATATGCAGTATAATCACATTCAACGCCAACGAGATAACAATCAAGCGATTTGTCGTAAATTCCAAGTGAAATTTTGTAGTCAGCATTACCAAGATTGGTATTCACTTTGTAACCGAGTTTTTCGAGTTCGGTTTTGATTTTTTGTTCAAGATTATTTACTACAAAAGGGCGTGCGGGCTGCTCGGGTAAGGATAACGCCTTTTCAAGAATGATTTTTGTTTCAGTTTGATTACCATTTGATACAGCGCGTGCGTATTGCAGGTAGTTTTTAAATATTTTTGGCCCTGCATTTTTTGTGCCTTCTACATTAAGTTCTTCGGGCTCAATGCTTGTAACAACATATATTTTTTCTTTGGCACGAGTAACCGCGACATTTAAGCGGTTCTCTCCACCTTCTGTTGAAAGAGGCCCAAAATGCGCGACAACTTTGCCATACTCGTTTTGCGCATAGCCGATACTAAATATAATTATATCGCGCTCATCACCTTGAACATTTTCAAGATTTTTAACAAAAATGCTAATGTCTTCGCCATCTTCTTTGCGATTTTGTTCTTTTATAAACTGGTCGCGGAAGCGTGGGTTTTTGTTGCATTCCTCGTCAATAGCATCTTCAATTGCGCTTTCTTGCTCGGCGTTAAAAGTGATGATTCCTATTGACTGCTTATTTTTGCGCGTGTTGAATAATTTTTTCAAAAGGTCGACAACTGCCTTTGCTTCTGCGATATTTTTGCGATTTATCCAGCGTCCATCAACTTTAATGCGAGTAATCGGTCTGTTGTTGATTACTGTGTTTGGCGCGATTTCAAGGCGCCCTTCATAGAATGAGTTGTTTGAGAAGTTAATAAGTTCTTCACTCTTGCTGCGGTAGTGGTAGGTCAAGTGTGCGCTTGTGTATCGAGTCATAGCAAGGTCGAGCAGGCTTTCAACTTCAAGTGCTGCTTGCGTGCTTTCGTCCATTTCGTCATCTTGGTCGTTACCTAAGTATCGCTTCATGAATGTTGCAGTGGGGCGTAACTGCTTTGAGTCGCCCGCAACAACAATATTTTTACCTCTAAATATTACGGGAAGCGTGTTTTCAATAAATACCTGCGATGCTTCATCAAATAAAACAATGTCAAAAAGATTTTTTACAAGCGGCATAATAGTTGAAACGCCCTCAGGACTTAATAGCCAGCAGGGGAATAGCGTAAACATGTAGTCGCCATAGTGCTCCATAAATTTTCTAATTGGCCATTGGTTTTGCTGTTTTGAAATTTGATAAAGGAAGTTTTTATTTTCGGGGTCTTTATTAAATTTTTCTTGATATTCTGCTTTAAACTTTTCATCGCACATGAGTTTTGAAAGTGCATTACGCTCCGCCGTAAGTGAAATAATGCGATTTTTAGCATTTTCGTAGTCGATAATGTGTGCGAGTTCATCTTTGTGTTCGTCTTCGAGTATTGTTGTTTCATGATAAACTCTAATATCAAGGAGTTTGTCAAGTGTTTCAAAGTAGTGTGCTTTGGTTGTTGTATTCTTGTAAGCAAAATTAAGAATAATTTTTTCAATATCGTTGAGTTGCGAAAGCATTGCGTTCATTTCGCGCGATTCTACATAGTCATTAATGGCGTTTAGAAGTAGACGGAGATAAAGCATGTTGCCATTAAGCACATTGTCAATCATCATTGCATAACCCGTGTCCGTTAGTACATTTTGCAAGAATTTAAAGTCACTTGTATATTCTTCAATTGCTTCGATAATTTTTTCAAACTCTGCTTCTGTTGCTTTTTCGCGTTTGTTCATCGCCATTTTAGCAAATGGGTACATAGGGAAAAGAATATAACTTGCTTTCAAAGTCTTTGTTGCGACAGGGTTAGAGTCTTTTGCTACAAATTTTACGAGTGGTTTCATTTTTGAAACATCAAGTTTTTTGTCTAAATAATACGAAATTAACTGCCTTGCATGCGGATATTTGCTCATATCAAATGGAGCGATGCGCTCGGAAAGTAATTTTTGTAAAGTTGCTTTTGTTTGCGTGAGCGTGTGAAATTCAATATCAGGTTTTAAATTATCAATAAATGGATTTGATTTTTTTGCTTCTAGGAAGCGGTAGTAAAGTTCAGCTTTATTCTTTTCTTTAATAAGTCTTAAATTTTCGCTTAGTTCTCGATAGTTTAATGCTAAAAGTTTAGGTGAGCGCAACATATTGCGGTAGATTGTGTAATCATAACTTGTTTTTCCTAATATGTATGAATTTGTGTACATTTCTTGTAGTGTTAGCCCAAAGGGGCGGGGAGAAAACAAGCAGTCGCTAATAATTGCAAGTTCATTTTCCTCTTTTGCAATTTTTTCTTCAAGTTCATCATAATTTTTCTGCAAATATGACGGCTCCCACTCCATAACTTGTTGATGAGTTGTGTGCACACGGTCATAAAAACCGTTTTTATTCTTTTCTGGGTCAATAAGATACATCGCTTTGTTATTGAGTGTGCCTAAACGATTGAAAACAACATCAAGTGCAGCCTTTTTCTGTGAAACAACAAGAACGCGTTTGTTTTTGCAAATTGCATCTGTGATAGTGTTTACAATAGTTTGAGATTTACCTGTTCCTGGGGGGCCATAGATAACAATATTTCCGTATTTATTTAGGTTTAAAATTGCATTTTGTTGGGCGTAGTCGAGATTGCTAACGGTGTATAAATTAGTGTCGGGTTTTTTTATTTTTTTCGGCTTTTTCGCGTAAAGGAGTTCGTCTATCGCCTCGTTTGTAAGACGCTTCTTTTCAAGGAGTGAGTAGTCATTATAAATAGAATTTGCAAGTGGGAAGCGCCCGAGCAAGCAATATTGCTTTATTTCCATAGGGTCGTTGTTTTGAGGCTCTTTTGATTTTTCGAAGTCAAAAATTCCTTTGCGAGCGTTGTACGCGACATGGAAACCGAATTTGCGCATGTAATCAACGACTTCGGCAATGTTTTTGAATCGTGCTGAAACCTTGCCCTTAAACTCCATTTCCATTTCTTCTAGATTAAGTCGCTTGCTTTGAGCATAAGCAACGAGAAAAACTTTGTTGAATTGAATGTTTTCATCGCGTTTAAGTTCAATTTGTACGGTGTTTTCGTCAACTAATTCAATGGTTACTGGAAAGAGAAGAAGGGGTGCTTTTATTAATAAATCTTTGCCGATACAGCCTTGAATGTAAGGATAACCGACATAAAGTTCGTAACGGCCTGTTTCTTTTGCGAATTCTTCAATATCGCGTTTCAAATTTTTAAGTTGAGTAATTTGTGAACTTATTGCTCGGCGTGTTTCATCTCGGCGCTGGCGCTCTACGCGTAAGGCTTGTGCGCTTTTTTCGTTACCTTCTAGAGCGTCAAGGTTCGCATATGCCTTGCTCATTTTGTGTTCAACGCCTAAGTTTTTATAAAGGCGTTCGCGAGCATCTTTGCCGATGATAGTAAATGAATAACTCTTTTCATTCCACAAAAAATCAAGAAAACGCCCGATTGCATCGTAATCGCCGTCGAGTGTGCGCCCTATATCATAGATATACTTTTTCCCATTTTTTCGCGTGTAAAGACTGCGGTTTTTACCGCTAATTTCGATTAATCTTTCTTTATAATAGGTGTAAATAGACTTCATTTGTTGTGCCCCTGCGCTTTTTTATAACTAATTATACAAAATAATGTTTAAATTTTCAATATATTTTTATAAATTAAACATAAATTGTAATTTTGATAAATTCTATAAAAATAGTTAATAAATTACAAAAAATCATGATTTTATGTATTTTTTTCAACATAAATAATACAAAGGTTTGGTATTATGCATGTAAAACTTTTGAAATTCCTTCGCAGATTTTGTGTTGTTATATTTTTTATTTTTATTGCTGCTTTTATGTTGCTTGTTGGTTATTTTTTTGTTAGTAAACTTATATTAAAACAGGAAGTTCCTTTTTTGTTTGGTAAAGGGACAATTGTTGCAGTTTCAAATAGTATGGAACCTTCTATATCTGCGGGTGATTTGTTAATAATAGAACAAACGGAGAATTATGACATAGGCGATATAGTAGTATTTGAAAATGATGGTCTAATTATGACACATAGAATTGTTGCGCTAAAAGATAGGGAGTTTGTAACTCGTGGAGATAGTGTTGAAGATGCAGATGATAATTTGTTATCCGCAAATGAGATTATAGGCAAAGTTACAAGCAATTTACAAGGAATAGGGAATGTGGTGCTTTTCTTTCAATCACCTGTGGGTATAATAATAGTATTATGCATAGTGCTATGCATATGGATTTTAGTTAAAAAATGCCAAAAAATAGCAAAAAATAAGATAAAAACTTTTTTGTAGTTTCGCAAAAAAATGTAATTTTTTTTCTTTTTTTAATAAATATTTCAAAGTTTGGGAAAATAGAAGTATGCTTAACAAAACTTATATAAACTTTGTTGTCAAATAGGGAAAAATTAGGTATAATCTAATTATTAAATGCAGGCGGTGAAGTATGGAAACAAATCTGTGGAAAAAATACAAAAATAATAGCGATTTGGAGCGTTTTTGTGAAGGTTATAAGACTTTTATAAGTGATTGTAAAACAGAACGCGAGTGCATTAAGTATGCGATTGCCGCAGCGGAAGCAGCAGGATATAAAAGTTTACGCGACCTTATAAAATCGGGCGAAAAAATCAAGGCGGGTGATAAAGTTTATTCTGTTAACATGAATAAAACTATGATGCTATTTTGCGTGGGGGAAAAGCCTATTGAAGACGGTATAAATATTATAGGCGCGCACATCGATTCGCCACGACTTGATTTAAAGGCAACGCCGCTTTATGAAAGTGTAGATTTTTGCATGCTAGATACACACTATTATGGTGGAATTAAAAAATATCAATGGATAGCAACTCCGCTTGCGCTTCATGGTGTCGTGATTAAAAAAGATGGACAAGCGATTGAAATCAATATCGGGGATAACGAAGACGACCCCGTGTTCTGCATTTCGGACTTGCTTCCACATCTTGACCGCAAGCCCGAAAACAAGTTTAAAGAAGTAAATGGGGAAGATTTGAATTTGATTGCGGGAACAATTCCTGACGACAAGGCGGAAAAAGATAAAATAAAGACAAATATTTTAAATATCTTAAAAGAAAAGGGCATAGAAGAAAAGGATTTCTTTTCTGCTGAAATCGAGGTTGTACCCGCTGGCCGCGCTCGCGACCTAGGGCTTGACCGTAGTATGATTTTGGGTTATGGTCAAGATGACCGTGTTTGTGCGTATACTTCACTGATGGCTGCTCTCGAAGTTGAGAATCCCGAATATAGTACAATGTGCTTGTTAGTTGATAAGGAAGAAATAGGTAGCATTGGCGCAACAGGTATGCACAGTCAATATTTCGAAAACGCGCTTGCGGAAATAATGAATATTGCGGGGCAATATAATGAGTTAAGCCTTCGTCGTGCCATGGCAAATTCAGCAATGCTTTCAAGTGATGTAACTGCTGCGGTCGACCCGAATTTTATGGCACCTTTTAATGTGGCGACTGATGCGCATTTTGGCAAAGGTTTGAGTCTTAATAAATATACAGGTGCTGGCGGTAAATCTGGCGCAAATGATGCAAACCCTGAATTTATAGGGTGGTTACGCAAAGTTTTTGATGATGCAGATGTAACTTATCAAGCAACTGAAATGGGTAAAGTTGACGAAGGTGGCGGCGGTACGATTGCTTATCTCATGGCAAAGTATGGAATGAATGTTATTGATGCTGGGGTTCCTGTTTTGAATATGCATGCCCCGAGTGAAGCAACTTGTAAAGTTGATATTTACGAAGCATATCGCGCTTATAAGGCATTTTTTGCTAGTAAAAGAATTAAATAAAGTGAAAAGACGCTTAAATTTAAGCGTCTTTTTGTATTCTGCTTGAATGGCAAACGAGATATAAAACTTGAAATTCCTTTGCGATTTCGTCAAGCATGTCGAGTGCTTTCTCTGTTTTTTCGTCATCGAGATTTGAAAAGGGGTCATCAAGTATTATAGGTGGCGTTTCTTTATCAAAAAGAGTTTTTGCAAGTGCTAGGCGCATGCAAAGTTCTATTACATCGCGTCCACCTTGGCTAAATGACTTTGAACCTTTTTTCTCGCCTTGTTTTTCAATTAATACATTTAAAGTTGTGTCAATGCTAACTTTATCAAAATTTTCGCCGACTATCTTCCGAGAAAATTCGCGGAAAGCATTTGTGAGCGGGGTAAGGTACTTGCTGGTTAAGTTGTCTTTTGCTTTGCCTAGATATTCTCGAGTAAGTTTAACAATTTCTACATCGCCCTTTATTTTGGTTAATTCGGTTTCAAGTTCGTCTTTTCGCAACATTAGCGCGCCTAGTCCACTTGAACGAGTTGAGGCATTAATAAGTTGCGAGTTTATTGCACTATTGTCGTGCAAAATCTTTTCTTTTTCGCGTTCGGCTTCACTTATTGAAGATGAAATACTGGTTAAATCAAGAGAATTTGTCGGAGTAATACCGTCCACATTATTTTTCTGTGAATATGTTGCAATTTCTTTATTTTTTTGCTCAATGAAAGATTTTAGCGTTTCAAGTTCGCGCGCCCTGCTGCTGTAATCGTTAAAGCACGCGCTAAAATTATTCGGGTTAGGGTAGAACTGTCCATAAAACTTAACAAGCGAATCTTTGTAGCGCTTTAACCTGCGTTCTATTTCGTCTTTTTGCGCCTTTGATGTGTTTGTGTCTTGATTATATTCTTTTAGACGCCTACGATTTGCATCAATGTTAAATATTGCTTCAATATAATTTTGCGGGTTTTCATTAAAGCGAGTTACAAAGTTTGAAATAATTTCAAAGTTTCTATCATAGTCGCTCTGTAGATTTTCGAGATTTGTTTTTGAAGTTATTTCTGCGGGTATATTGCTTGATTTTGTAGGTTTAATGACTAAAAATAGCCCGATACCGCCTAAAATTACACCTATTACAATAAATGTAACAAGCAACGGCATGTTTGATAAAAAGGCGACTATACCGATTACAATCATAATAACTGCTAAAACTATTGCAGAAATTCCAAAGTATTTTTTTGTGCTGTTTTTTGAAGCCCCTGTGCGCTCGTAAATATTTTGTGAAAAGCGAAGTTTGTTTTCTGTTTCTCGTAAGTTTTCGCTTATTTTTTTGATTTCTGCCATTTCGGTATCTGTTGGAATTCCGTTTTTGAAGTATGCATTCAATTTGTCAATATTTTGGTTTTGTGTGCTTTCTTGCATGGTGTCAAGAGTTTTTTGCATTGATGAAATTGAATTTTGCATTTCAAGCAGTTCTTCTATTTGTCTGTTTGATGGCGGTTCATCGCGGAAAAATGTTACAAGTTTGTTGCGCTTTGCTTCAAGTTCGGTAACTTCGCCTTTCATAGTTTCGAAATATTTGAGTTTTTCATTTTGTAGGAGTTGTTCATTTGCTGATTGTTGCTGGGTGCGCAAAGCCTCGATGCGTTTTGTTATTGCGTTTATTTTATCAAGATTAGCCGAATACTCTAAACCTAAGGCATCTGCTTGCGCTTTTGCTAACTTCGCGTTTTCTATATCTGTTATGGTGTCATCTAAATCGTGTTGCACCTGCCACAATTTGCCGCCTTTCCCACGAATGTATTCGAGACTTCGCTGATAGTCGAGCAGTTTTTCATCAACATCTTTTAGGCTTTCGACTTCGTGATTTTCAATCAATTTGCCAAGGCGCTCTTTTATACTTTCATCATCATTCGGGGCAACATAGCCTTGTTGAATAAAAGTGCTGCGAGCGAATGTATCGGCGTTTATGCCTAGTTTCTTCTGCACAAATTCAGGGTCTTTTAGCGGCGTGTTTGTGCGCAGGTCATATAAAACCGCGGTGTCTTTCGCTGCTTTCTCTCCAAAAAAGCGTTCTATGCGGTAGTTTTGTCCGTCAAGTTCAAATTCAAGCCAACCACCGAAACGCCCGTTTTGCCACGGGGTATAGCGCATGCGCTCGTTTTCGTCAATACTACGCTTCGTGGAGTAGGGAAGCCCAAAAAGCATTGCTTTTATAAAACTTGCGAATGTTGATTTGCCCCAGCCATTAGCCTGTAAAATTATATTCAAACCATCATTAAAGGAGTAGTCAAAGTCCTGCAATTTTCCATAGTTTTCAACATGGCAACAGAGTAATTTCATAGTTTCACCTCCTCGCCCGTAAGCGCTTTCAGCCCCAGAGTGATTACGCGTTCTTGTGTTTCTGGTGGAAGGCCGCTGCGCCGAACTTGTCGCACAAATTCGCCAGCGATTGATACATCGTCAAAATATTTCGATAGGTCGAGTGCAAGGCGAGATTTATCACGAATTTGGAAGTAAAAGTATTTTGTTTCAAGAGTAGACGAAATTAATTCAAGATGTTTCTCGGTGTCAATTGTGTATGTGCCTATTAAATTTATACGCACAAGGTCGTTCGGAGATATGGGATTAAGTTGATTTTTAGCACGCTCAATTATGTCGCGAGTTGTGCGAAGCCCTGTAATATCGACATCAATTTCATGGAGCATGCGGCGAGAAAAGGGGATAAATTCTGCGTTTAGCGTTTTATTTGAAATATCTAGCAGAATAAAGCCTTTTTGACCGCATTCATCAAATCCGCGACCTTCAAGGCAGCCAGAGTATGCGTAAACGCCTCGCGAGTCAAGACGACCTTCGCGGAATGTGTGTAAGTGCCCGAGTGCAAGATAATCTATATTGCGATTTTTAAGCAAATCAAGGTTTACGGTGTCGGGCTCATCAGTAGAACGACCGTGTATATCTGCGCCGTGTAGAACGACAATATTAAAAGCCTTTGGTTCAAGGGCAAGAGAGCGATAAATTTCAAAGTTGTTTGTGCCTAGTGTTACACCCGTGATAGATATGTCCTCAATTTTAAAAGTTGTCCAGCCGTTACCGAAAACATTAAGGTTAGTGGGGAGTTCTTCGCCACGCAGTAAAATGCTATTTTCATCGTGGTTGCCACATAGATAGTAAAACTGTATGCCACTTGCATTTTTTATAGTGTCGATTAAAAAATTTCGAGTTTTCAAGTTGCACTCGTCAGTGTCGAGTAGGTCACCTGCAATAATTACGCCAGAAACGCCGTTATTTATGGCGTAGTCAACCATATGCGAGAATGTGGCGAGCAATTCATCTTGGCGCTTTTGCGCCTTTGAATCGCTTAAATGCGTGCGCATGCTTGCGCCTAGGTGAATATCACTACAATGAATTAATTTCATTATTTAATTATCCCCAAAAAGTTTATTTATGTCCCCGAAACCTTCAATGATGATATCAAGTTTTTTAATTAAATTTGCGCGAGTTTCATCTAATGATATACGACCGATTGTCATCTCAACAATCGAAGCCAGAAGTATGCTAAAAATAATTTCACGGCGTAAGTTGATTTGTTCTCGCACTTCGGAAGTAATTTCAATATTTTTATTTCGCAAAGTTTCTTCTAGATGCTCATTTATTGTTCCGCCAAAGCGCTCAAGAGCTGAGAGTATCATATCTTGCACTTCGTTTGATAAATTGTTGCTGATTTTTTCGAACAGTCCATGTTCAAAAGAGCTTAAATGCGTGAAATAATCAAAAATTTGTAGCACTACATCTTGAATGCTTGTTGCCTTTTTATAGATATTTAAAAGGTCATTTTCAATACGCGACTTATAGGCATCAATTACGGCTAAAAAACAGTCTTCTTTGTCATTAAAATATAGGTAAAATGAACCGCGAGAAATGTCAGCGCGTTCGGCAATGTCGCGTACAGATACTTCGGCATATTCACGAGTAGCAAATTCGCGCGTGGCAGCCTTTAAAATAGCATTTTTGCGGTCTGTTTTAAGTCTTTTAAAATTCTCTGTTGGCACTTTTTATCACCTTGTGTTCATTTATTTAGTTTAAATAAAATTATACCGAAAAATTAGACACTTGTCTACTAAAATAGTTCATATGTTAGACAATTTTATAAATTTCTAGCAAAAATAAAAAACCGCGATATTATTGCAGTTTTATTTTAAATATAGAATTTATTTTTTGTTTTCTTTGCTAGTTAATTTGAATTATCTTGAGCTAAATAATCATTAGCTGATTTTTTGAATTTTTGAAATAAATTTTTAAAATTTTTAAAACTTTCGATATAGAATTCATCACTATTTATATCCACACCTAAAGTTCCTAAAAATTCAGCAGTAGAATATTCATTTGTGCTTTTTAAAAACTTAAAATAATTTTGTAAAGCTTCATCTTTATTGTTTAAAATATTATAAGCAAAATATGAGCTAATCATATATGCTAGTGCGTATTGCCAAACATAGTAACTTTTATTATAAAAGTGCCAGATATTTTCCCAGTTCAGTGTGTTATATGCGCTAGTGTCAATTATGTCTTCTAAATGTTTTTGAGTACATTCATACCACTTATTTTGCATAATTTCTTTTGATAAATTACCATTTTTCTCTATGGTTTTATAGCAAAAATCCTCAAACTTAGACATGTTTGTTTGAACAAAAACTGTACCTAACATTTCATTAACCATTGTGTTTAAAATATCAAATTTTTCATTCTTGTTAATTGTGTTGTTTAGTAAGTATTCTCCGAGTATTACTTCATTGAATGTGCTGGCTGTTTCAGCGATAAAAATAGGGAAGTCGGAGTTCTGTATTTTTTGGTTTTGTTCTGTGATGTAGTGTTGAATTGCGTGTCCAAGTTCATGTGCTAGCGTGAATAAATCGCGCATTTCACCAGTCCAGTTTAGCAAAATTATATAAGTGTAAGAGTAAGTTCCCCATGTGTATCCGCCACTACGCTTATTGTCGCGGGGATAGACATCTATCCAACGCTCGCGTACTGCACGGTCAATCAAATCAACATACTCATTACCTAAAACACTCATGGCGCTCTTGACAATTTCAACACCATCTTCAAAAGTGTATTTGCGTGCTTCTTTTTTTAGCGGAGCATTAGTGTCATAATTGTACATCGTGTCGAGATTAAGCAGTTTCTTTTTTATAACATAATAGTCATGCTGGATATCAAGATTTTTTTGAGCATATTTGATGACATTTTCATAAACTCGTTTATCTATTTTAAAACTACTAAGATATTCTTCAAGTACTGAATCATGTTTTCGAACTTTACTTAGCGTGGTAACCATTTTTAAGTAATAAATGAAATTTTGAGCCATTAGATTGCCATAATTTTTGTACGCTTCTTTTGAACTTTCACTTACATTTTTGCGTAAAGTACGGTCGGGATTTGATGAAAAACTTGAAATATTTCCGCTGTTTAAATGATGTGTTTCGCCCTTACTGTCGAGTGCATCAGCATATTTAATATCAGCACCGTAGCACATTTGGTTAATTGTTTTGTAACCGTTGCTAAATTTAGAAATTTCAGCAAGTAATTTTTCTTCGGTTTCAGTCAAAGTATGCTCATTTTCGAAAATTATGCTGTCAAAATAAAGTTTCCATTCTTTAAAATCTTTGTCCTTTTTGAGTTCTTCAAAATACTCGTTGCCAAGAGCTTTAAATTCAGGACGAACGAATGCAAGAACAAACTCTATTTTGCTGGCTATACTCTGTACTTTTTCTGATAAAATTTGAAATTCTTCACTGTCAGTATGAGTGTCGAGATTTGCATTAGCAAAAATCAAACAAGTGCAAAACTTGTTTATTAACATGTTTTCTTTTTCTAAAAATTCAAGTAGCTTTTTAGGGTTGTTAAGTGAACCTTTATACTCTTCAAGAATTTTTAATTCTTTATCAATTTCATTTAGTTTTTTCTCACAATCGGGAATATCATTGCAAAATTTTGTTAGGTCCCATGTATATTTTGTATCGTTCATTCTTTGCTCCTTATTAATTTTTAATATTATAACATAAAGTTGGATTTTTGGCAATTTAAATTAATTTTATAAAATTTAAAAATCAAATTATTATTCGATTTAAAAATAAACAGCAAAAAGGAAAAGACACGGTACCGTGTCTTTTATTTTTTGTTGTCCTTGTTTTTCTTAGTTTCCGCTTTGCAATATGTACGGTAAAATTCATTTGCTTGTTCTTTCATGTCGTTAGCAACTTCACGCTCGTTTTTTCCCGAGTTCGCAAGGTCAAGATAAGTAGTTGCCTTGCCGATAATCACGAGATTTTTTCGCTTGCAATAATACATGTTATATATCTTTAAATTTTTTCCGAATTTCTTGTAGTACTGTCTTGCGAGTACATAAAAGCCTGCAAAATATTCTTTTAATTCCTTGTGATAACCGTCTGATGAATTTTCTGGAAAGATTATTATAGAAACACCTTTGTTTAGTTCGTCAAAACTCGTTTTTAAAGTTGAGCGCAGGCGAGAATCGGTGTAGGTTGGAATAATTTGAATACCTTTATAGTACATGTGCATTACAGGTGTTGCAAAAATGCCTATAAACTTTGAGAGCCATTTAGGAAAATGCTTTTTTTGTGTAAAATAAATATTTGTAAGGTAGTTCCAGCGCTCTTTTAAAGAGCCACACATTTCGTATGTGCCCCAGAATCTGCAATCAAGAGGGAAGTATAATTCATGTGTTAGAGGCCCACTTGCAGCACTGTGATTTGTAAGATAAATTGCGCCACTTTCAAGTGGTTCATCATTATAATTTATGAGTTTCGGTTTCCGCTTAAAAATACGCATTACGCCTTTACAAAAGCGAAAAAAGGGCTTTCTATTTTTCAATATTTTTTCCTTTAATTTACTTTTTGTTTTTAATGATTTTATTTAATTAAAAAGATTGATAATAAATCTATATTTTGATTTTGTTTTTTTGTGTAGTACTAATATTTTGTGCTATAAGATAAAATATTTTGCGACTAAAAACTATGTAGTGGCGCAAGGCTACAAAAAGAAGTACTCAAAGAAATAGTAAAATAAGTACTTAAATAAGTGATAAAACGATTATAAAATAAAAAGCGAAAATAATCAATCAAAAACGAGTAAACAAAGTTTTTTAACATTTGTCTAAAAATAAAAACAAACAAGCGGTGGTTTTGCTTGTTTGCTTTTTTGAGTAATTTTAAGTGCTGTTTTGCAACTATGCTATTCATTTTTATAGACTAAGCCGCAAAATTTAATCACTTTGTTAGGGTTTTATGGTTGGAGTGTGAAAAGGTTTCTTATTCAGTAAGTGTAACAGTTGTTGTGTAGGTGTATAGACCAAATGGAATTGAAATATCGGGTAGAGTTGTTTGCATCATGAGCGGAGCCATTAGAATTGCTGTCAAGAAATTTGTATATGATGCAATAATTCCTTCATCTTCCATTATTGTTAGGATAAATGTTACATTTGCTGTATTTGTTTCACTATCAACGCTGTTTATAATTGTGTCTTTAACAGCAACGGTAACTTCAAAATTATCGCCCGCAACTGATTTTACTGTTGCTTTATAAGAACCGTCAATGCTAAACATTGATGTATTGAATGATATTTTAAGATTTTCCAGTTCTTCTTGTGTCATATTTATAGCATCTATTTCATCACTGCTTACAATGCTTTCAATCATTTGGCTGGTCTGTTGGTCAGCCCACTTTTCGCTACTGTCGGCAAGCATTTCATCTTCGAAACTAATTTGAGTTTTAGGGTTAATTACATCATTTTCGCTATCTCTAGCACAAATTGAACCATAACTTATTTCGTCAAATTTGAGTGAAATGTGAGTACCATTTTCGCCAAAGAAAGTTTTTGCAAAGTCAATGTAGTATGTTGTGTCGGCAGTTAAAGGAATATCAAAACGCAAGTCAAGTGGGGTTATGTCTAAAACCATGCCTTTTGTTTCGTCATATGTAAGCCCTTTGCCAACGATTGTATAATCTGGAACAAGTGATAAAATCGTGTCGGTTGCAACTTTGTTAAAGTTTTTACCATTAATTAAACTCATAAGCGCGTTTAATATAATGTCAGCAGTTGCTGGCGCTGTTTCTGTAACAGTGTCGCTCGTGGTGTCTTCGTTAGTAAGTAATGCCATGCTGTTTACACTAGCAGTTGCTTCGGGGTTTAATAATGTATTTAAATTAGTAATGAAATCTTGTATCCAAGTAATAAATGCTTCAATCTCAAAAGCCGAATTGAAACTAAATGAATACATCATACTTGGCGAAGTAAATTCTCCACCAGCATCCCAAATTTCAATCGGGTTTACAAAGTTGGCGTAGATGTAAACTTGTGTACTAATTTCAGAGTCATAAAGAATGTTTAAGTAGTCGTTTTCAATACCTTCGGGGTCGTAGATACGGACGCTAAGGAAGCCCAAGTTTTCCCAATCAATCGCGTTTACATCAAATGTGGTTGCACCGTCAACGGTCTTTATTGCAGGAATGATAGCAAACGGGTCAATGTCGGTGTTTACTTCAAGGCGGTAAGCGTGGTCAGTTGTTTCGCCGTTTTCACCGCTGTAAATGTTAAAGTCTGCCCCAACATGCAAGTTAAGTGCGTTGATTGCATTTACATTTGCAAATTGAGTTTCAATATCACTAACATTAGTATTTGCATCGCCAAATCCCATGCTTAACTCATTTACAGTGATACCTAATGTCATCGAAGGAAGTGTAATTTGTGTACCTTCGCCGAGATTTAATGAGTATTCGTCGCCAATGTTAAGACTAAGCCCTGCACTGCGCAAGTATTCAAGGTCGCTTACAGTTTCAAAACCTGCATTTACACCTAGTGTTAGGGCAGGGAGTGAACCATTTGCGTAGGCACCTGTTAAAACTTCCATTACCTGCGAGAATGTTTCTCCGAGGTCAATATTCTTTAATAAGTTAAGTATAGTTGTGAGATTCACATCAAACGAAAGGTCGTTAGCATTATTTGTTATATTTGTAAACACATTGAGTGTGTTTGTGTTTAAAACGCCCGAGATAACTTGTTGCAACAATGCATTGTCAGTTATTTGAGAAATAATATTGTCTATGTTCCAAACTTCATTAGATGCATCAGGGAAGTCGGGAGCCGTGAAGTCGAGCATTTTAAGCAATGAATCAAAGTTGATTGCATATTGTTGTTGTGCTCCGAGCATGCTGCTTAACAGTTGACCTAAGTCAATGTAAAGCATTTGGTCATCAGCGGTGTCTACATAATAAATGCCTAATAGCAATAATTCGCCTGCATCCTTATTTCCACCCAAAGCGAGTTCTATTTCAGCAATTCCTGTTTGGGTTGTGGTATCAAGAGATGCATTTGCACTGAGATTTACGACAATTCCTTCTATCGTGCCTGGAATATCCAAAGTGATATCAACATCAGCATTTACATTATAAGCAGTTTTTTCTTGCTCGTTTGAGTCAAATGTTGCATAAGTATTGTATGCACCGTTTAAGATACGGTCAATTAGTACTGACGGTTTAGTGTTAAACAAAGCATACAATACAGTATCATTTTCAAGTGTAAATGTATAAGGGTTTGCACTTGAAACAGGGAGTCCAGAAGCGTCTGAAGTTGAGTACCAACCAGCGAAATAGTATCCTTCGCTTGCGGTAGCGGTAAGAGTTACTTCATCGCCCTTTTCATGTTCGCCAGCACCTGTTACAGTACCATTGCCGATTGTGTTTACTGTAACACCTTTGTTTATAGTGTCAAAGTAAGCGTAATAAGTTTGGTCTTGAGTTACATTTACTTCAAGATTTGCGCTAGTGCTAATAAGTTCGCCCATGCCGTTCGCTTCAGTGTACCAGCCTACGAAATAGTATCCTGCGTTTGCTGTCGCAGCAATCGTGGTTGTTGAGTTTTCGTAGTAGTCGCCGTTACCAGAAACAGAACCGCCGTTACCAGCAACCACCGAAATGGTATATCTTTCCAACTCATCAAAAAGAGCATAGAAAGACAAGTCTTGCGTAACGGTTATGACAAGCGGGTTTGCTGTGCTGTATGCATCGCCAGTGTATTCAGCATTATCATACCAGCCGACAAATTTGTATCCAGCATCGGGAGTCGCTGTTAGAGTTGCAGTTTGCCCTTCGGCAATTTCGCCCGCGCCAGACACAGACCCACCAACACTTGCGGTCGCGTTTAATCTATACTGCGTTTCGCCACATGCTGCTAGCAAGAAAATGCACCCGAGCACGACTACTAAAAGCGCAGTTAGACTTAAACTTCTTGTCTTTGTCATACTTTTTTTCTCCTTTTAATTAAAGTATGGAAATATTTTAACACATGCTAAATTTATGTGCAACTATTTTGTGTAATAATTATAATATTATAATTATTAATTATTATATAAAAAGTTAGTTTTTGTATAAAAATGAAATAAAAAGAAAACACCACTTCAAATGGTGTTCTCTTTTTATTACGCTTGATAGTTATAGTTCATTGCGATGACTTTTATCGGGCGCAAAGCATTTAGAATTTCGGGTGTGTTGAATATGCCGAGTAAGCCACTTTGCTCAAATACTGTATAGAAATCAATTTCAATGAATTTGTGAGTTGTGTCTATACCATTAATGCAGAAATTGCTATCAAATTTTACGATAGAATCGGTATCTGTTATTTCAAAAGTTCCTGCTTCGGTTGCGTTGAAGTAGAACAAGTTGAATAGGTCGCGTCCTTCACTATCGCGTTGCATAACATTTGTGTAACTATCGCTGATTTTTTGTAAAGTTTCAGGGTCGTTAGGATAGTAGGAGTTAATTGTGCTAATAAGTGCTGAAATAACTGTATTTATGATTGCAGAAACACTACCACCGAATGCATTAAATATTGCTTTTATTGCATTTGATGAGTCATCACGAAGCATCTGATATCTTAAATATAAGCCGTTACCATCTGTGCGGTTATCAATTACTATATCACCGTAAACATTAGTATGTGCATCTTCATCGCGGTAGCCACCTGCGTGGTTTGACCTATCGGCTCCATTCATTGCAAGGGGAGAACCGCCGACCATGCCCATTTCAACACCGTCAATATTGATAATACTTGCCTCAAATGTTATACCGTCTGCAAACATGTTGTATATTGAAACATCTTCGACGGCAGGGTGGTTGCCCGTGCCGAGCGCAATTTCATCGACACCATAATAAATTTTAATTCCAGTTGCAAAGTTTCGAATATCTACATTTTTAAAATAGGGAATTGCGTAAGCATAAAGCGTGCCATTTGGTTCATAGAAATCATTATCAACCCTAAATGCAGTTTTGTAGTAGATTTTGTCAAAGAACGAGGCATTAACTCCGTTGGTGCCATTTTTGAGGTCGTCTACAGTAATGGTTGATGTGGGGTCGCCCGCTTTGATTTTTTCAAAGATTTGTTCGGCACTCATGTAGCCAAAGCCGCCTACTACTTCAAAATCACGAACAGTTACGCTGTATGGAGTCGTATTATTTACGGGTTTAAAATCAAAGAAATTTGTGTTATCGTAGCCTTGATTTGTGCCAAAAAGTTGATTGCTTGCATCAAGAGTAAAACCGTTACCATTAATAGTAATATTGCCGTAACTTACAAAGTTTTCACTACTGCCACTTATGGTGATGTCGTTAATAATATTTATAAGTTTTGTACCACTTTGATTAATTGCATTTTTGAGTCCATCTTTTGTCGATACATTTATACCGTTGTTAAAAGCCATTGAAATGCGCGCAGTTTCACGCTCATTTACACTACCTGTGATTGTTTCAAACGCCATAGAGTAGGTTGCTATTTCTGTTCCGCTCAAAATGTTGCCATCATATGTAATGCTTGAATTTTGTACGGTTGCTGAAGTTTCGCCGTCAACAGTTTCAAAGCGTGCGGCGAGAGTGTCGCCCGAGTAAACATTCAAGGCATAATCATCGGCACCGTTTTGCTCAAAATAAGCGGGAACAAAGTCAGCAATTTCAGTACCTACGGCGAAGTTATATTCGACTTCGGTGTCGCGGTAGTTTTCTGGCATGTAAATAGTAGTCGGGAGCATAATTACTTTCACAGTAATTGTTTTGTCAATTGTGCCAAATGTTGCGGTTACTTGTGTTGTTCCGTTTTTAAGCGGAGTGATGTTCCCTAAGTTGTCGATTGACAGAACGCTGTCATCAGCGACTGAGTATGTAATTCCGTTGTGGAATACAGTTTTAAATGTGTCATTTTCAAGTAATGTAAGGCTTACGAGGAGGCGAGCAGAGGTTGTGCGAGCCGTGTCGATAGTGAGAGTGTTGTTTGAAAAGTTGGTTCTATTTTCAATATTAATGCCAACTACATTTTCGGATTGAAATTCTATAACGGTAAAAGTTATAGGACTAGACTCTACACTGCCTGCTGTTGCGCGGACAGTAATTTGCGTACCAGTTGTTGCGTTTGAATCAATTATTAGACGGTTATCCGTAACAGTTGCACCACTTGATGCAACGAAGTTTACTTTTTCGGTGCTATTTTGTGGAAGGACGGAAGCAGATAATTCTATAATTTCACCAGCAAAAACTTCGTCTGATTCGTTGTTTAATGTAACACTTGTTGCAGGAACGGCGGTAACATTTAGGGTCGTTGTTGCAGTTAAGTTGTTGTATGTTGCCGAAAGTGTAACCGTGTCATCAGGTTGTGCACTGTCTAAGATAATCAAAGTGTTATTGTTTAATGTGGCAATTTCGTTGCCGTCAGTAATTTGCAAGGTGTAGTTTTCTGTTATTTCTTCGCCAGTATTGCCTTTTATCTTTATTGTATATGTGCTATCAGGTGCGACAGAAGTTGTTCCGTTTTGAACTTCTATCGTTATGCTTGTAATTTGTGGTTTGTCGTCGCCACAAGCAGCAAGCACGAAAGGTGTTACTATAAGCATGACCATTATAATCGCTATTGAAATTCTATGATTTTTAGTTATGGTACTCATTTTATTTTCCCCCTAGTTATAGTAAATTCTAATTGAGTCGTACACATCGTGATTCCCATCAAAGTAAACACGGATTTCAGCACTGTCAAATGTATTAAATGTGAGAGTATGCCCGTCATCTGCGATTGTACAATTTCCACTAATTATTTCAAAATTAATTTTTGTCAGGTCAGTCAAATCACCTGTAAGGTAGTTTGTTAGGTCGAGAGTTGGCTCATGTACGACTAGATTTTCGACTGTAAACTCGATTATCGGGTCGTCAGTTACTGTTACGATGCATGTATCAAATGGACGATTAGGGTCGGTTGATGTTGCTGTGATTGTTGCTGTTCCTACTGAATGGAATGTCAGTGTGCCATAACTGTTTACTGAACAAATTTCGGGGTTAGACGATGTCCATGTTACATTTTGATTTACTGCTGTGGAAGGTAAAATCGTAACAGAAAGTTGAGCCGTTCCTCCAACATTTCCCGTGATTGTTTCTCGGTTCAAAATTACTTCGTGAACCATGTCTTCGACAACACTTACATGAATTGTTGATGACATGTTGTAGGTTGAAATTGTGATATCTGCCGTGCCAATCGCGTTTCCTGTAATTATTCCGTTAGCATCAATTGTGGCAATGTTCGGGTTGGATGACGAAAATGTAACATTTTTGTTTGATGCATTTTCGGGTAAAACGGTGTAATACATTTGAGTAGGCAAGCCTAAGTCAATCGAAAAGGCGGAGTTTAAGTCTAGTGCTGTTCCTTCATCGTCAGTGAAATAAACATTAGTAACTTCTACATAGTCATAATCACCATAAATACGCCCTGCAATTGAGATTACAACAATCAGGAGAAAGGGGAGTATTAAGAGTATTGATATTATTGCTTTCTTCATAGGCTAACACTCCATTCTCTCGTATAATTTGTCGACCTTTTTTTCGAACAGTACAAGTGCTGTAATTGAAAATATCACAACCGCCGCCCCCGCGACAGTCCATGGAATTATTGAATTTAATGACGGGAAGAATGCACAAGTAAACAGTACCGCGAATAATATAACTGTCAAAATTAACCCTAGCCAAATAGACTGCTTTGGACTTTTTGAAATCTTTTCAATTTCGCTAGCATCATACCAGTCAAGTACGGGCTTGCGTAAGTCAAGCATTACCGAAATTATTACATGCCCGAATGTAAAAATTAGGGCAAATAGAATACATAAAAAATTGACTAGCGGGTTAATATCAATAAAAATAGATGTCGCAATATAGGTTAATATTAAACCCGTGTATGTAATAATGAGATTGAAAATTATTTTTGCCCATGCCTGCGACTTAATTGATACAGGGCTGATTTTTGTTAGATAGAAATTGCCGCCATCACGCGAAATTGCTGTTGCGCTCATTAGGTTTGACATTGTGCAAAGAATTAAGATTACAAGCAGGTGTGATGCGACAATCATATTAATCCCCGCAGTCGTTACATTTAGGCTAAACAGAAGAATGTCATATAGTACCACAATAAAAGGCATTAAAATCGCAAATATTGTGTATGAAAACACACTTGACGGGCTGCGGAACATTGTTAAAAACTCTTTCTTTAAAATTGAAGCAAAGGGTGAGGATAGGGAATAGCCTTTTTTGTGTTCGCGGTCCTTGCTTGTCGTTTCAAGTCCTTGACTAGACAAACGAAAGTATAGAGGTTTTATTGCAGCATAAGCAATTGTTAAACAAACTGCCGTGAAACCAAAAGAAAAGAGCCAACTCCACCACCACGAGCCCATAAAAAGCATGCCTTTGCCGATAAAATCAAAGTACCATGTGTATCGCGCTATATCTGCTAGAAGCGTGTTGACGGAAATTAATATCGAAGACTGTTGTGCGTTGAAGTCGATGCTTGATGCAACCGATGTCGCAAATAGCATGTATACTGTTAAAAATGCAGCGGCGATGATTAGTATCGCAATTACAGAAAGTGCAGCATTTTTGCGAATACGCTTTACAACCGCCATTACGGGAAGTGATACAATCGCTGCTGAAACAAGAGCAAGCAAGGGAAGAATGAGAAGGAATATAGGAATGCAAGCATAGAAAGCAGGACTGACTGCTACATTAGCCGTAATGCCGTATGCAATTAATATAGGCAGGGTGTAGATTGTATTTGCGATAAGTTCATATGCGTAAAGTACCATGAGTTTTGATATAAAAACTTGATTATTTGAACATGGCATACTCATCAGCAAGTCATTGTCTTTTGAAAAATATAGTGCTTTAAATATCGAAGCAAGCGCAATTGCAAAGGATAATACTTGTGTTACGAGAAGTAAAAAAGCGAAAACATTAGAATTGATTACAAGACCTATCGTTTGGAAACGCAAGAAAACAAAGATTAAAAGCCCTGTTGCTACACCGATTATGATAAGATATTTTAAAATATTTAGTATAAGTTTTGTCGGGTTTGTATTTTTAAATAAATCTACTCGTTCGTCTATTTGTAAACGGAAAAGTTCCCAAGTGGTTGATGACATCTATTCGCCCCCTTTCGCATTTTTGTTAGGCGAATTTTTAGTTTTGCTAATTTTAACAGTATGCTGTTTTCCACCCTTTCTAAATTTACTCTTTTTCTTTTTACTCTCGGGGGCGGGGGCATCGGCGTGCTTTAAAACCTCGATAATCGAATCATTATCAGATTGCACATATTTGACATAAATTTCTTCGAGAGTAAGTCCACTTTGTTTTATTTCTTTTAAATCAAAGACATGTGCTATTTTCCCACTTTTCAAAATACCAATACGGTCGCATAATGATTCTACAACTTCAAGAATGTGCGAACTAAAAAATACCGTATTTTCTTTTTCGGCATGTTCTTTCATGGCTTGTTTTAATACATAAGCACTTTGAGGGTCAAGTCCAAGAAGGGGCTCATCGAGTACCCAGAGTTTAGGCTCATGCACAAGTGCAGCGATGACACTAATTTTTTGTTTCATACCGTGGCTATAACTCTTTATAGGTCTGTCATATGCGGCTTTCAAATTAAAAAGTTCGACCATTTTATCAGCACGCTCTGCGCGTTCGTCAAGCGGAATGGAGTAAAGGTTTGCAATGTGGTTTACATATTCGCGGCCCGTAAGGCGCTCAAAAACGGCGTGATTGTCTGAAATGTATGCTAAATCCATTTTAGCGTTTTTAGGTTCTTTCTTCAGGTCTTTGCCGTTAATTAAAATCTCACCTTCATCAAAGGGGAGAATACCGCAAATGCATTTTATTGTCGTAGTTTTTCCTGCGCCATTCGAGCCTAAAAAGCCGAAAATTTCGCCATCTTTTAGTTCAAGATTAAGCCCGTTTAATGTCGGTTTTTTTGAATTTGCGTAAGTTTTATGTAGATTTGTAATTTTTAACATTTTAATATCTTATCCGATTTTTTTGAAAATTTTGTGAAATGTTCGGTCATGCTTAGCTTTTGTAGAGTTAATTATGATATTTCTTTTTTGTATATGTGCGTAAAAAAGCGTATAAAAATTATACGCTAAAATACGACTTGTCGTCAAGTATTACATTGAGTTTGTGTAATATTAATGTTAATACTAATTTAATTAATAACTTAAATAAACTGAATTATAACTTGTGATATTATTTATTTCACGCTATTTCAGTTGACCATTAGCATAAACGGGGTAGTAATCTAATTCATATTGTATGCTTTTGGCTCGTGAAATTATGTCCAAATTATTTAGTATAGTTTTAGTGTTCTCAAAATTTGATAAATATCTTTTAGCAGTGTCTTGATTTGCAAACCAATCTACGCTAATTTCGGATAATTCCTCCAAATTATTATTAACTACTCGTTTTGTCGGTGTTGCGTTATATGAAAATTTATATCTTTTGGACAATTCTTCCAAAAGTTCCGAAACTTCTGGACTGTCAAAATTACTGTTTACTAAGGCAAAAGGAGTGCAATGAGGGTCGCATAATTCGCCATAGTAATTTTTGTATAGTATATTTTGATTATTCTTGTCAATGCCCGCGCGACTCCAAAAATCACACATTATAGGCAATTTTGAAGCAAATTCATGTTCTTGATTACGGTTTATAGCAACGCTTATTTTAGAATAATTGCCTTCGGGAGTTTTAATAGGCACACGCGCAACACTAGCATCAAATTGTTTGCTTATTGAATCTTCTATTGATAATCCCAGTCTTTTTGGCCCTTTGTACAAGTAGTATAACATGGTGCGATAATACTCATCATCTACGGTAATATATTCGGAATTTTCTAGGGTGCTATAATTGTTAGTTTTTCGAACGGTAGTTGGTTTTGCTATTTTATTTGGACTATCATTTTTAGAACAGATTGCTTGAATCTCTTGTGTTGAGAGAGGGACGCATTCTATTTCTTTTGATTTAACATAGTCTAGCAGACTGTGTTCATATTTGGTAATTAAATTTTTATTTTTAGCAGAATATACTGTTTTTGAAATAGACTTAGAAAGCGCAATGTCTTGACCGTCCGCTTGAACCAAAGTTATATACTCAAAGTCAGGGAACAATCTCATTATGCTATAATATACCGACTTTTTAAATTTATCAAAGTCCAGATTTTCAAAACTGAAATATAAATTAGATAGGTTAAAATTAAGTTCTAAAAACTCGCGCTTCTTCCCGTCAACTTCTCTAATAACGGGAATATAACTTGCTGAAGCATGGTGGTTTTTTTGAAGAATATCAAGTTTATATCTTAATTCCTCTTTACTATAAGCATTTTTATCAATCAAAACAAAGGGTATATCGTGAACATTTCTAGGTTCTCCATAATGATTGAGTTTGAAAATATTGTAGTAGTTTTCTTTTTTGCGAAGTTTACTTGCCACATTAATTGAGTATCCTATTCTTTCTGATAGGCTAGGTAAATATTCTGGGCTGATGTATATTACGCAACTATAATATGGTGATTTAACAAACTGAGGCAAGTCAATTAAATGTGAAGTCTTTTTATAAGGTATGTCCATGGCAGTTAATGTGTAAAACTCAGGCAAAAATCTTGTTCTTGTGTTGCGAGGTCCATTATAATAAAGAAAAGGTTTTAGTCCTGCACGCTCTTTAATTAAATCCTCGTCAACATAATTATTTACAATTTCTTCAAACTGAGAATTAAGATATTCGCTAATGCGTTTTCTTTTAATTTGTTTCATTTTCTTTCCCCATATACTTCTTTATCTTTATTGATTATAACATATTTTTAAACTTTTTTCAATATTCAAATTTATTTTTAAGCGGGTTAGATAAAATAAAAATTGGTCAAGCCTTGCAAACTATGAAACTATTAAAATAAAAACTGTACAGTAAGGTTAGGAGGCTTTAAAACTAGTAAAATAAAAAACTGTGTAATGCACACAGTTTTTATTTTTTGTCCTCTGTTTTGTTTGAATCATGATTTTGTTGCGTGTCTAAACTATCAGTTTTGTTGTCGGGAGCATCGATGTTGTTTTCACTAGCGATTTCTTCCATAAAATCTTGTTTTTTATTTAAGCGCTTAAAATATGAAATCCAAACTTGAATTATGATTATTGTAATCAAGGCAAAGGCGATGCCTACGACATACCATTTTGCCCAAAAGAAAAGCACAAGAGTAAGGGCAAGCAAAAAGAAGACGCTAATTAAACATGCTGCAACTGAAGTGGTGAACGCTTTTTTTGAGTTGTCGGGGTTGCGTTTTGTATTCTCAAGTAGTTCGCGTTCTAAAATTGCTTTTTTGCGAATCTGCTCCATTTCGCGCTCAAATTCAGGGTTGGATATTACAGGAGTTTCGACAGTCGCATCAAATATTTCAGCATTATTTTTTGTGTTTTCTTGTTTATTCTCGGTGCCTTCTTTTTTCTCTACATCGTCTTTTTGCTCGTTTAAATCGTTATGTTTTTTGTTGAGCGTATTGTTAGTGGAAGTAATAATTTTTTGTTCGTTGGTGCTTGTTTCTTTTTTGTTAGGGATATTGTTTTGCTGCTCTTTGCCGTCTTTTAGTTTTGGTGCATTTGAAATTGTTACTTCACTAGCGGGCTCAGTTCCCTCAATATTTACAAAAAGATTTGGCTTTTTTTCGTTATTTTTGTTTGACATAATACCTCGCAAGATTCTTGAGTTTTGGCATGGTTTGCATAAGTCTAGTTTATTCTTTATATACAAATTGCTTAGTAGAACTGTAACACTTTCAGTGTCAAGGAATAAATTAATTACTCACTTAAATTAATTAATTATTTAAAGCGTTTTTCGAGAGTGTCTAGAAGTGATAAATTATTTGTTTTAATTGTGGTAGGGCAGTTGCCGTCTTCTTTAAACCAAATGCTTTCGTCAGTAACATGTGTTATTTTATCTAGGTCTAGTTTGAAATAAGTTGCTTCGGCAGTTGCGACTACTTCGCCGTCTAGTGTTTCGACATAACCGACACCCTTAAACAATCTTGAATTTTCGCTGATAAGTTTGCCAAAACATAATAAGTCTTGGCCAAGGGGAGTAGGCTTTAAAAAGCGCACCTTGAGTTCTCCCGTAACGCCCCATTGGTCAGGGTCCTTTATCATTACGGCGCGGCCGATTGTTTCGTCAAGGATTGCACTGGTCATGCCTCCGTGCATACGACCTGGGAAAGATTGATGACGGTTTTCATTATGGAAAATGCCACAAATGATATTGCCTTCTAATTCATAAAATCGAGTGTGAAGAGAAGCATCGTTATGAAGTCCACAGACTATACAGTCGGTTGTATTATTTTGTTTTTTTGTAACTTTTAGTTCCATTTTTATACCTCGTGTTGTTGCTGTTTTATTTAAGAAAATCAATTTACACTCAAACTATATTTTTCTTTGAGAGTACAAAAATAATTATATCACAATTCATTTATTTTACAAAACTAAAAAAGTAATTTTTGAAATTTTGTTTAATTTGTACTACTCGTAAAACAAGATTATTAGTATATAGCGCATAAAAATTGAAGAATTCCATTAAAGTTTAAATTCAAACGCAGGGTGCAAATTTTTATAAAAACTAAAAAAGTCAATATAATTACTAAAAATTAGTAATTTAAACACTTCTGCTGTAATTTTTGATATAAGTTGTTATAAACATAAGAGAAATCGGTGAAAAATGCTTAATTTACAAGAGTTAAAGGAGAAAATTTGGCAACAAAAAGGACTGATATTTGGGCAGTTGCTCATTTTCGGTCTTGTTTCTCTTATTCTTTTTAACAAGCATTGTTATAACGAATTTAAGCAAATCATCGATTTTATAAACTACAATACCTCATTTAGTGCAACTCAAATTTTGATTACTGGTAAAGTTGTTTTTGATTTTTCTCAACTTACAAATATTTTCACTATTGTGGTTTTGAGTGCGGTAGTAGCGGTAATGGTACTAATATTTTTGCTCATTCTTACAATTTTGTTTAATAAAATTGCGACAAAGATTAGCGAGGGTGTAAGTCAAAAGGGCATAACAAAAGGTAAAATTCGCACCCCAGTTCATTCTTACATAACATTGTCAAAGATTAGATGTTAAATCTGGGCATACTTAGGTATGCTTTTTCGGAGTTTATTGAATTTTATTTGTAAATATAAACAAACTATCTATTATAGAAAACAAAAGTAAATTTAAGAAAACAAAATACTTTGCGTTTTATCAAAGTGATTAACTGAAAAAGGTTACTTCGTTTTGATAGTTTTTTAGATAAAATTATAAAGCAGTTGTTTGTTTGATTTTAAATGAAGTTTTGTGAAAGCTCGGAAGTATAATGCGAGTTTGTGTAATAAATTTGTTTTTGAAGGTAGTTGGGGAGAGAAAAATTGTTACTCGTGCAAACGCTTGTGATGGTAGCGGTCGCTCTTGCGCTGCTAATTACATATATAATTTTAAAGGTTAAGAAAATTAATATTCCAGACAAGGTATATAAAATTGTATCCCTTGTCCTTGCTGCTGTCTTTTTCTTCCGCTTTATGCTGGGGCAAGATGCGCTTGATGGTATTGTTGCACTAGGGAATTCACCGATTAATAACGGAGTTTTGACGGCATTTAGTCTAATTCTAAACTGGCTTTTGTATTCGGTAATTTTACTAGTAATACTTTATCCGTTCTTTCAAAACTCAAAATATGCAACAGTTATAAAGTACTACGGCACAATAGTTACGCTTGTTTGCGTGGGTTTTATCTACTATATAACACTAGGTATAGTTGGAAGCGGTGCATATGATGGATTTAATGTGCGCACTTTGCTTCTGGGGATTGAACTTGGCATTTTGCTTGCGTACTGCCTTGTTGTGTTCTGGGAAAACGGAAAGTTTAAAGTATCAAAAAGTGATGCATGGGGCTTTGCTTATGTAATTGGAATGTTGCTCGCAACCATGCCGTCTTACATGCTAATAGGGTTGTTTGGCGAAGTAAATTATTCTATACCTGTTAATGACTTATCTCAGCCACATAGAATTATTTTATACCTTGCCATTATTATTCCCTTTGTTTTGCACTTTTTATTACGCAAGAAAGACAGTGAAACTGTGCGGGGAATTTTGCTCTATATCAGTTTGGGAACGCTGCTGACATTTAGCATTAATTATAAATTTGCAGACTTCCTCGATGTTACACATTGGCCGTTTCACTTGTGTAATACGGCGATGTACATTATTCCGTTGTGCTTAATATTTAAATGGAAAAAGTTATTCTACTTCACTTACTTCATTAATGTTTTCGGTGCGCTAATTGCGATGATAATGCCGAACTACGATGACAGTGTAAATTTATTTAGCACGCGTATTCTTGAATTTTACACAAATCACTTTATTGCATTCTTTATGCCACTACTCATGGTTTCGCTTCGCGTTTTCGAGCGCCCGAAATTGCGGGAATTTAAGTATTCGATGGTTGGGTTCGGCATTTACTTTGTGCTAGTTCTCATATTGAATGCGTGGTTCAGCAATTACGGAACAGTCGATTATTTCTTCTTAAACAGCGACTTTATTGTGGAAAAGCTTGGTGCATGGGCAGAAAACTTGCGAAATATTATTTGGTCATTTAATATAGGCGACCTAACATTTACATTCTATCCCATTTATCAGGTATTGTTCTTTATCGTGTATGTGATGCTCGGGGCTGCGATGTGGTTTGTGTATGAAGGGGCATATACATTTAGCGACACATTCCACGACATTTTAGAAAGAAAGAAAAAAATTCGCGCAGATGCACTCGCGCTTGAAGTTGCCCTACAAGGCAGAAATAAGGAGGAGCCTATGAACGAGGCTGGTCAGGATAAAATTATTATTACAAACTTTACAAAGCGTTATGGCAACAGTAAAGTTTACGCCGTAAAAGATGCAAATCTTGAAATTAATGCTGGCGATATTTTCGGCTTTTTAGGGCACAACGGTGCTGGTAAAAGTACGATTATAAAAAGCATGGTTGGAATTCAACCGATTACATCAGGAAGTATTGAGATTTGCGGGTATGACATAGACAAGCAGTCTGTGCAGGCAAAACGTCACATAGGCTATGTGCCAGACCACTATGCGCTTTATGAAAAACTCACTGGGCGCGAGTACATAAACTATATTGCAGACCTATATGATGTATCGATTAACGACCGCAACAAAGCCATTGAAAAGTATGTTACGCTCTTTGAACTCGGCGATGCTTTTGACAATCAAATTAAGACATATAGTCATGGAATGAAACAAAAAATCACGATAATTTCAGCGCTTGTGCATAACCCGAAAGTTTGGATACTTGATGAACCTCTTACGGGACTTGACCCCGTGAGTATTTATCAAGTCAAAGAGTGCATGCGCGTGCACGCTAGGGAAGGGAACATTGTCTTTTTCAGTAGCCACTTGATTGATATTGTTGAGTCGCTTTGTACTAAAATTGCGATTATAAAACGCGGTAAGATTTTAGCATACAAAAATGTTGCAGACATTGAAAAAACGAAAACTCTTGAAGAGTATTATCTTGAAGTTTCAAAAACTCCAGTTGAACCCGCTTATGTAGATGATAAGGCAGAGACAAAAGCTGAGAAAGAAAAAGAAAATGGAAAGAAAAAACGCTCATGGTTTAAGAGAAGTAAAACTGTTGAGATAAAGTCTACAGAAGAAAAAGAGAAAGAAATCGACTTAATTCTAAATGAAATTTCAAGTACCAAAAAGCACAAAGATGAAATAAAAGCAAAAAAATCAAGAAGCAGAAAAAATAAGGATAGTGCTCTAATTTTGGCGGAAAGTGATGAAAAAACAGTAGATACCGCCAAAAAACGCAGAAGTAAAAAGGCGAAGGTTGAAAAACAGGAGCCTATACTTGTAATCGAAGATGAGACTCAAAGTGCCCCGTCGACCGACAGCGCACCTAGCGAGATTAACGAGGAAAATACTAAAAAGAACACCAAAAAAGAAAAGAAATAAGATTAGGGGAAGTAAAATTGAACAACTTTAAAGCATTAGTCATGATGCAGTTGAAAGATAAGATTGATACATCGTTTACGAAAAGCGTAAAGGCAACAATTTTTAAAGTTGTCCTTTCGCTAATAAAGTTTGCTGTAATTACTGCACTTATTTATTTCGCGTTTTATCTTCTATCTTATTTGCGACTTGTATCACTATTACCAGGCATACCGCAAAACTTCTTTAACCTTGTGTTCACTGTAATGTTCTTGCTTTCAATAATTGTGTGTACGGTGGGGTTAATGAAAAACTTATACTTAACTCGCGACAATGCCTTGCTTCTTACTTTTCCCGTAAAGCGAACTGCTGTATTTACCTCAAAACTCGTCGTTTACTACATATACGAACTTGCAAGAAATCTGGTTTATTTGTTGCCACTTTTCATTGCATATGGACTTGTGAATGGTTTGCCTTTTTACTATTACTTCTGGCTTATTATTGCTTACCCGATTTTAACACTTATACCCGTAGTTGTAGGTGCGCTGTTATCTATACCACTAATGTATATCACAAATTTTGTAAAACAATACAAGTGGTTAGAAATCGGGTTAATTACACTATTTGTCGCGGGCGTCGTCGTTGGGCTGATATTCTTAATCGCTGCAATACCCGAAAATATTGATATTGTCGGCTCGTGGAGTACGACATATTGGGAAGTGCAAGACTTTTTGGCGTCATTTAGCGAAATTTTCGTGCCTTTTGAATGGCTTGCAGCCCTTGCTGTTGGCGAAAGATACGGTTCGGCAAACCTTATGTTTACCAGTACGCAGTGGTTTTCGCTGCTTGGGAGTATCGCGCTAATCGCCGCAGTAATTGGACTTGCGTACTTAATTGTGCGCCCGCTGTTCTTTAAAATGGCAAGTACGCCTTTTGAATACAAAAAAGAGCGCATCGACCACGCCTACAAAAACAAAGCGCACCGCGCAGGCGCTTCGGCTATTTTAAAGGAATTTAAACTCAACTTCCGCACGCCCGAAAAATTGTTTTCACTATTGTGTATTGTGATTGGTATGCCGATTGCAATTTACTTACTTAATCAAATTTTTTCGGCAATGGATACGCGCCTTGCGGGCGCAAATATGGCGGTTGCGTTTAATGTGCTTATGATACTTTTAATCGCGCTTTCGTCGAGTACGAGTATTGCACATATTTACAGCGAAGAGGGGGCATCAGGGTATCTAAACAAGACTGTTCCGCGCCCGTACCTAAAAACATTGTCAGCAAAACTCGTCGTAAATGGAATTTTCTTGACGCTTTCGATTATTGCGTCGGTTGCAATTTTTGCAGCGTTCTCGGGGTATTCCGTTTGGCAGAGCATATTGATATTTTTGATTATTGAACTTGCCTATATTGCGCATTTACTGTGGTCTGCCGAACTCGATATTATGAACCCGCAAAACGCGCAGTACCGCATGACAGGCACGCATGTAAACAATCCAAATGACATAAAATCGACGATTTACGCCTTTTTGATGGCGGCAGTGGTAACTTTTCTCGTTTACTTTTTTGTCGCCGAAGATATGGCGACAGTTTGGGGCAAAGTTCTCGTGTTTGTGGCGCTGTTTTGCGCCTTGCGCGTATGGCTCTATGTCAACAAAATCAAAGTCTATTTTAAGGAGAAATAAGAATGAACAAAGCGACAGTCATCTTAATAGCCGTTATCTATATTGCATCAATCGTGCTTATTTCTCTCTTTGGTATGCGCGCGATTATCTATCAAGAAGTTATCCCCGTTACTCGCATTGAATGCACAAATACTACTGACCAAAATTCTCAGGTTACAGTCCAAGATGACGGTACAAAAATAATTCAAGTACGCTTTACAACAGCGGGGGACTTTTCGACTGGGGTGCTTACGGGGACTTATATTCAACTATCATGGCATGTCTATCCCGACAACGCGACGACTAAAAATGTGCAGTTTGTGCCCGCTGAGAATGCCACCGAACGCGTAACATTTTTTGAAAACGCGAGTGGCGAACAAACTGGGCTCGTGCTTTTTTCGGGGCGTGCAACTGTGCCCGTGCAAATAATGTCTACTGACGGCACACGCATATATGCGAATGTCATACTGTGGGCGTATTAAAAATAATTTGCGAGCAAATCATTTTCGTGAATTAGGAATTAGGAGTTAGGAATTAGGAGTTAATGACCGCTGGTGCGGTTAAAAACAAGTATGGAAGATGATAACATTATTAAAGATAAAAGCAAAAAATTTGCGATTAGAATTGTTAAATTATATCAATATTTAAGTGAAAAAAATGAGCATATTATGTCTAAACAACTATTGCGGAGTGGTACTAGCATAGGTGCAAATGTTGCAGAAAGCCAGTATGCAGCGAGTAAAAATGATTTTTTGAATAAACTTTATATAGCATTGAAAGAGTGTAATGAAACGCTTTACTGGATTGATTTGCTTTACGAAACGAGTTATTTAGACGAAAAGCAGTATGTTAGTATAAATTTAGACTGCGAAGAGTTAAAGAAGTTGCTAGTCGCTGCGACAAAAACGTTGCGTTTTGGTTAATTAGATGTTTATGCATAATTAGGGAATCGCACGAAGTGCGCCTTAACTCCTAATTCCTAACTTCTAATTCCTAATTCTAAAAAATTTTTTTGCAGGAAAAATTTTTGAAAAACAACGCGGTTTTGTGCGAATTTCGCGCATAATTCGCTCTATATATTGAAAAACTAATGAAAAGGAGAAAAAGTATGAAATCATTACTAAAACAGCCTGCTTTTATAGTTGCTTGTGTACTGATGCTTTGTTTAGTTCCGCTCGCTCTTTTTGCGGGCTGTGGCGAAACAAAAATTACTTCGGCAATAGTAAAGCAGGGCACGCTAGAAACGACTATCGCTCGTGGCGAAACTCTTGACACGACAAATACAGTAGTTATCGTTACTTGGTCTGACGACACGACTGAGGAAGTATCAGGCGATGTACTTTCGTTTAGTGATATAGACACCGAAACGGTGGGCGCAAAAACTCTCGTGATTACTTATACTTATGACGAAAACAAGACTTATGACTTTAATGTTACTATTCAAGTAGTTGCGACCGAAGCCGATGTCAGTGCGATTACTTCGCTGTCTAGTCAACTTTTGACAGACTTTACTAACAACAAAGCCGAAAAGGCAAACAAACAAGAAGAATTTTACGACCGCACGCAACCTCTCTATGTCGGCGACGACAATGCTTTTAATTTCCGCATTAACGCAAACGGTATTGACGGCGCGGGGAACTTGATTACAAAACTTGAGCGCGTAAGGACGGAAATTACCGTCGAATTAAAGGGCGACAACCCAACAACTGCTGATGTCGAGGCAGACAGTACTTATACACTCCTTGCTGGCGACGACTTGGCGCGTTATGTAACTATTGATACAGTCAACACAGCCCTTGACTTTACGGAAGAGGCAATCGGGCACACATTCCGTGTAAGAGTAACCGCAGCTAACATTGCAGAAGGGTATGCTGAAAGTGCGTGCAGTTTTACTGCGGAACTTTCGGTAATAGATGGATTTAATGTATACACGGCAAAAGAACTTTCGGTTTTTGATAACCACAATTCTGGTTATGATGCCATGAAACAAGCGCTCGGGCTTCCTAGCGAAGTAAACGGTGTAGTTTTACAAAATAACATTCAAATTACAGCAGACGATGTCGCTCAAAACCTCCTTTGGAGCGAAAGCGACAACATTTCGTCAATACAACAAAATACTGACCAAGAAATTATCGGCACTCCAAAAGATTCCTCAGGGAGTGGTATATACTACCGCGAAATGACCGAAAACGGCGAGTTTAACTTTGTCGGGAACTATTTCTCTGTTGACTTGTCGCAATTTCCTAAAATGGTTGTAGAAGGCAGTAACGGCAATCAAGGTGGCGTAAATGTTGCAGAAGGCGAAATTATGACTTCGCATTTTAGCACTTTTTATGTTACAAATGTGAGCGCTAACACGCAATTTACCGAAGAAACCGCGCTTAACTTTAAAAATGTTTACTTTATCGGTAACGGCGAGTTGAACTCAGAACCCGAAAACTCGGGCGCAATTATTTTGCTTAAAAATACTCGCACAAACTTTAACGCATACAACACTGTTACACAAAACTTCTATATTGGTTACTTTATGCAACTTGGCGCTGACACCACGAGCGAATACACTGGCGAATATGTGGTAGACTCGTGCAAAGGATACAACTCATATCAATGCTTATTCTATGCTTGGGGTGCAGAGCATTTAATGATAAAAGACAGTGAGTTTATTGGCGCTGGTGGACCCGCAATTATTGCTGACCACTGCGAAAAATCTTCGACAAATGACGCAGCATCAGGTTATGCAAGCAATATAGACATTATAAACTCAAACATCGAATCGAAAATAACAGGTCAAGAGCCTTGGTTCGTGTCTTATGGTGCTACCGAACTTGCTATGCAGTTAGTTAGTGGTGGCGAATCGCTTTTTGACGGCTCAAATGAAGGACTTCCTGCCACTGACAAAACAATCTACGCAGGACGCGTAGGCGACAATGTGCCTCAAATCAATGTAGTTGCACTCCTAAAATCAAGCAGTGCAGAGGGTTTGACAAACGAGAGAATTCGCGGATATGTACGCATTTTTGATACTCTCGCTGACTACAACAAATATTACGGTCTTGACGGCGAAACCGCAGATACTTCTATAAACTACGGGCTTGACATGACGCTCGGCGACAGCCTTGCAGACAGAGCAATGGCAAATGACGCGCACTACTTTGAGTCTAGCGGAAACGGTGGATATATTAACTCGGGCGTTGCTGTTAATCAAGACACCTCGCTAGCAAGCGAACAAATTATCGACGGCGTGTATAACGGAATTTTGGCACAACTTGGCGGACTGGGAGATATGTCGAGTGTTGCTATTGGTATGTTTACAATTGCTGATTATGACAACCTCGAATTTGCAGACAAACAAAGTCAGTTAATTCAAAAAATCAATACGCTTGTAGGAATGGCTGGCTCTCTCGGTGACGCTGTTGATTTGGGTCAAGTTGCTGACGCACTTTACGCTGGACTTTCTAATTACTTTACCGATGAAAACTGGAGTAATTACAAAGGCACTCAAAAAGTAAACGCAATCGTTGAGTTTTTGGGTGGGCTAGTAGATAACTACACAACAGGCGACTATCTAAACATTTATGTAAACAACGGTATGGGTATTGTACTAGGCTTATACCCACGCGATGCTTAATGCAAAAAACGCTAGCGCAGCGCAAAGCGCTACGCTTAGCGAATTTTGAATTAGGAATTTTGAATTTTGAATTAAGGACAAAATTTCCTGCAACTAATACTGTTTAAATATGTCGTACACAAGGAAATTTTGAATTATCTAAAATTAATTAATTAATGAATATTAAGGGCTTGCGCGCAGCGCACATGAATTCAAAATTCAAAATTAATTTAAAGACAAAGGGCAAAACCACCGCTCTTTGTTTTTTATTTTAACAAAATTGCTAGTTTTGCATAATTTGTATATTTGGTTGATTTTGTTTTGATTTTTGCTTTTATTTTGGTATAATTATTTTAATTATTAAAATAGGGGGAGATTATGGCAGAAGAAAAAGAAAGCAAAAACAAAGCACGCAAAGTAGAGGCTGATGTGTCTAGCGCATCTAGCAAAACAACTAAAACGGAAAGCGCAAATAAAAATTTAAAAATTGAGGGCGTGGCGACAAAGCGCGCCGTAAAGCGTGTGGATATTGACGAAAGCAATAGCACAGAGAGCGAAAAATCTGCGTTTACGGGAGCATTTTTTAATGGTTATAACGACTATCAAGTTTATGTTCGCACATGGGCGAATGTCGACAAGCCAAAAGCCGTTGTTTTAATTATTCATGGTATGGTGGAGCACGGGCTTAGGTATGATGATTTTGCAAAATTTTTAAATAGCAATGGTTATATTGTAGTTGTGCCTGACCTTCGCGGACATGGCAGGACGGCAGGCGCACCCGAAAATGTTACTAAATACGACGGCGATATTTTTGGCGACACCGTGCTTGACTGCATAAAATTAGCCGACACGCTACTTACTAAATATAACTTACCGCTCTTTTTTATCGGGCACAGTTATGGGTCGTTTATCACGCAAAAACTGCTCGAAAGTTATCACAAGCAAAAGGGAAATGTATTAATCGGGAGCAGTTGCTACAAAGGGAGCGCGCTCGCTGGGCTCGGCAAAATGGTTGCAAAAATTACAAGATTGTTTAAGGGAAAAGATGCTCGCGCGAAATTTCTATATAATATGACTTTTGCTAACTACGGCAAGCACTTTGATAATGCAAACTGGTTGACTAGCGATGAGCGTATTTTCAATGATTACAACCTTGACCCGTACTGTGGTGCTGTTGCGACTGCGGAATTTTATATATCTTTCTTTGGTGGAATTGGGCAGTTGTATAAAGATGAATATTTAAATCAAATCGATAAAGATACCCCTATTTTAATTACCAGTGGAGCAAGCGATTATGTCGGTGGAGAGAACCACAAAGATATTGATAAACTTCCGCTGCTGTACAAGAGTTATGGTGTAAAAAATGTAGATTATAAACTATGGGAAAACGGTCGTCATGAGATATTAAACGAAACTTTCCGTGCCGATGTTTATAATTATATAGTAACTTTTTTGAATAAATGCCTTATGAATAATTAGGAATTAGGAGTTTCTACCGACTGTTCACACCGGTTGAGCGGTATGCCGAATTCCTATCTACTCGCCAAAATCATAATCTTTCGAATTAGGAGTTAAGGAAGGAATTATCTTAATTAGTAACCATACACAAACTGTGTAGTAGTACCGTGCCTTGAAGTACCGCAAGGTACGGAAAGCCAGCCGCGTGTAACGAACATAACAAGTGATATGCTCTCGGCTGATGCTAAAAGTAACACAGCAATAAAAGAAATCGCCGAGTGTAACGAGGCGCAACAACTCCTAATTCCTAATTCCTAATTAAATTTAAAGGGTGCTCGTGCACTCTTTAAATTTTTAAAAATTAGTCAAAATAATTTGTAATTTTTCGTAAAATTTTGTTATACTAATTACGATACTTAAAAAAAGAGGATAGGTATGTCGAAAAATATCGAAAAACAAGGTAAGCGCCCCGGTTATATCGTAGGCGGAATTTTTGCTCTGCTTTTAGGTGCGGTATTTGTCATGCTTTATTTCCCGCAACTTCTTACTGCGCTTTTTGGCATAGATGCCATTTGGGACTTAACTGAAACATTTGCAAATGTTTTTGGCGCTAACTTTATGGAAATGTTCGCTACATGGGGCACAAGCGGACTTCTACTCCTTATGGGAGCGGTTTACTTTATTTGCTTTTTTGCGCGCCCGTCAGCAAACAGTACGATGTTCCGTTTTGCTGCGCTTTTTGGGGTGCTTTCATTAATGATACCCGCGATTTTTAGTTCTGTTATTGAAATGGCGGAATTGACCGCAGAACAACTAGAAGCTATTTCGTCTATAATGGAATATCTTGGTTATGCAGTTCTTGCATTCTTTGCTCTTTCGTTGATATTTTGGATAATAGGCTTTATTTTGCGTTTTAAGCAAAAATTCCACAAAAATAGGTCGAGCACTGTTCTCGTATTTTCGGCAACTTTTTGGATGCTTCTTGCACTTTTTCCTGCGTTAGCAGTAATTCTTGGCCTTGTGGGGAGTGAAGTAGAATTTATAACGCAGGCTGATTTTGTCGTTTCGAGCAATATTCTAGGCTTTGTCGGTGTGTTTTTTGTAATTTCGGCTATTTGGTTGTTTATAACATTCCCGCACCGTGTAAGAGTTGAATATTCAACAAGTGGTGGTTCGTCAAGCAAGCGTCCGCAAATAATAAAGGGGGAAGATAAAGGAAGTTCTTCATCGGATTTTGGGCAGCCAGCAAGACAGCCTCGCGCTCCTGTTGCGGATAACCGCTACCAGCACTCTTTTACAGGGGAAGTGCCTTATAATCCTGCGCAACAAAATAATACTTTTGCACAAAATCCTGTTTTAAATGGTGGTACTTCTCTTGATACTCAATTTGGTCAGGGGGGACAACCACGACCAACCGTGCAGCCAAGCATGAATTCACAATCCGCTTTTTCACAACAAAGTTCGAACTCTCAAAACTTTAATCAACCTAATACTTCATCAAATTCGTTTGCAAATGGTAATGCCTCGCAACCGCAAAACTTTTCGACAAATCAACCTGCAAGCGTTTCAAAATTTGGAACAAGTACACAGCAGCAAGTCGGTTCGGTTAATCAAGGAGTTAACGGGGCTCGCCCAACAGTAAACCCGATTGGTGCTAATCAAAATAATCCTTATGCTTCATTCAATAATTTTACGCAAAACAGTCCATATAACAGGCCACAAACAAATACCGTTTCAAATAATATGCCTCCTCGACCTGTGGCGCCTCAGCCTCCTAGGCCGATGCAACCACAAGGACAAGGAAATGTTCCTAGACCAGTGCAGAACGGTGGGGGACAACAAAATTTTAACTCACAATCTAGTGGTACTCCTCGTGTAAATCCGTTTGCTCAAAATGTAAATCGTCCAGCAAATCCAGCTCAAATGCCAAGGCAAAATGCAAATCCTTTTGCTCCACCACCGCCACAGCCACAGCGCCCTGTGGCTCCGCGCCCACCAGTTACACCTTTTACAACGCCGAACAACCCTAATAATAACGGCACAAATAATGGCAATGGTGGTAATAATCCAGCGGTATAAAAGTAATTTAATTTAAGTTTAGTGAGGGGAAGATTTGAGAGAATTAAAAACAGTTTGTATACGCTGTCCGATTGGTTGTCACTTGACTATTACAGATGCTAGCGGAGAAATAGTTGTTACAGGCAATCGCTGTCCGCGTGGCGCCGAGTATGGAAGACAAGAATTTATTGCGCCGATGCGCACTATTACTACCGTTTATCCGCGTTCTTCGGGTGGCACTCTTGCGGTGCGTACAAGTATTGCAGTTCCAAAAGCGCAGTATTTTGATGTCTTGCGTGCCATTAAGTCTGCGCCTGAACCAAAAAACCCGCATTTTCACGATGTTTTGATTAAAAATGTTTGCGGTACTGGGGCTGATGTAATAATCACAGAGATTAATTAGCCAATTTTATTGACAATACACTTTTGTTGTGTTACAATGAATGCAGAAAATAAATGCTTGCGGGGTTTCCCGCACTTGCACCAATTTTCTGCATTTTTTGTAGAATTTTTGGCGAATTTATTTTATTTTTTGATAATTTTTTTATCGAGGTGGCTTTTATGAGCGGTAATAAATATTCATCGCAAGAAATGACTATTTTGACTGTTGCAAATTCTCTTATTACAGGGCACCGAGTATTGCGAGAAGAGCCTGAGTTAAAAGCACTAGTGCTTGCTTCGGCAAAGTCGCATGATGACATTTTAAGTGTTAGACCAGAAGAAAAGGAAATTAACATTTCCATGTTGCAAGTTGGTCAAACTTTAAATACTACTGTTACAAAGAGTATTGAGAAGAATTTAAGTGCTTTGGCTGATAAAAATGGAGTTTTTGACCAAAAAATTATTGATAATTGGCGTGAAACTCTCGGCGACAGTGGAGCATTGATGGAACTTGAAGGCAAGAGCGTAAATAGCCTTGGCGTTTCTGCTGACCCTGATAAAATTCATGAATTGAACACAAAGATAGTTGGTGATTTGTCTGTAAATCATGATTATGTTTCGTTCTTAAATGAAAGCGTTAAAGAACTAGAAAATGCAGAATTAAAAGTTCTTGAAGGTGAAAGTGCTTTTCAAAAAAGTTTGTTTGGTTACCTAAAAGACCTTGCGGATTACGGTAAAAAATGTTATCAGCGCTATGAAACAAATCGAGTGCTTGCTGGTGCTAATACAATGGAAGCCTCTCGCGGTGTGGGCGTAGAAAAAGAACAAGTTAATGAAAGAAGAGCGTAACAAGGAGTTCGCTCTTTTTTGTTTTTCAAAAATATGAATAAAAGTTTACTTAAGGTGGTTCAATTTTGCTTTTTTTATGTTATAATGTAGAACTGTTGATAGAGAATAGAGTTTATTGCGAATGAGTAGGAAATAAGATTTATTGCTAAAAAGCTATTTCAATAAAATGCAACTTGTTTATGGAACAATTTAATGCTATATAGTGTACAATTTTTCACTGAGATTTCACAGAAAAAAGGTAATATCTCGCAAAATTGCAAAAGAGGTAACTTATGGAAAAAATTTTGATTGTTGATGACGAAAGAAATATTGTTAATGTACTTCGTGAGTATGCCGAATTTAATGGCTTTGCTGTGGACTGTGCATATGATGGGCTTGAGGCATTAAACAAACTTGAAAAATGCAATTATGATTGTGTGTTACTTGACATTATGATGCCTAATCTTGACGGCTTTCAAACGGTAAAGGCGTTGAAAGAAATAAAAAACACTCCTGTTATTATGATGAGTGCGAAAACTCAAGAAGAGGACAAATTGCAGGGGTTTGATTTAGGAATTGACGACTATGTTACGAAGCCTTTTTCGCCGAAAGAAGTTATGGCTCGCATTAAAGCAGTGATAAAGCGTACCAAAGGATACATTGAGTTCGCCGAAATTAACGAAATCAAATTAGACCACGAGAACAAGAGAATTTTGGTGCATGATGTTGATGTGCATGCAACATTAAAGGAATTTGAACTTCTTAATGTGTTAATTAGAAATAAGGGTTTAGTGGTGTCGCGTGAAAAATTGCTTAACGAGATTTGGGGCTATGATTATGACGGCGATGTGCGCACAGTGGATACTCACATAAAAATGCTGCGCGCGCATTTAGGTGATGCGGCAAAGTACATAAGGACAGCGCGCGGTTTGGGGTATGAATTTGTAAGTGAAATTTGATTTTTGTTAATAAATTTAAAAAATTATAAAAATAAAAGTAAAATACATAAAAAACGGATAAAATAATGGCAAAGAAAAGAACATACAGTATTCGTGCGAATATTTTGGCTAATTTTTTAATAATTCTCTGCATTATTTTCGGGCTCTACTGGATACTTGAGGTCGTTTTTTTTGACACAATTTTTTATAATATAAAATCAAAAGAAGTCGAACGCACAATGACACAAGCCGTGGAGTATTTTAACGCGGGTGATGAAGATTCACTTCTCGAGCTTTCAGTTACAGGCGACTGTAATATAGTAATATTTTCAACAACCGTTGATGAAACAGGAATGGGGATTAATATTGCGTTTAACAGTTCGCGCGTTACTGACCCAGTTGAGCTTAATGCGTTTGTGCGTTTGCTTATTAGTGAACTCGGTGACAAGGAAACCGTAAGTTATTTAGATGATAGGTATGAAGACCAACAAGTTTTAATTTTAGGATATTGTGATAATTCAGGAGAACAGCCCGTTTACTACTATGTAAGTGGTGTTGTAACAGCTGCCGCTTACACAACTAATGTAATTGTTTATTTGTTGTTAATAATTATGTCCATAAGTCTTGTAGTTACAGTAATTTGTTCGTACTTTGCAAGCATGCACCTTGCAAAGCCAATTCGCAATATTGCAGACCAAGCAAAACTCCTTAGTGAAGGAGATTTAAATGTGAAGTTTGAGAACCGAGAGTACAAAGAAATTAGTGAACTGTCGGATACCTTGAATTATGCAATTGCCGAAATTCAAAAAGCGGAAAGCCTAAGGAAAGAAGTTATGGCGAATGTTTCTCACGAGTTGCGCACACCGCTAACTATGATAAAATCTTATGCTGAATTAATTAATGACATAAATGGCAACGACCCGAAAAAGCGTGCTGAAAATATAAAAGTAATACTTGAAGAGGCTGACCGTCTTGAATATTTGGTAAATGATATTCTTGATTTATCTAAAATGCAGGCGGGTACGATTTCGTATAATTTTGAGCGTTTCAATATTAGTGAAAGTTTAGAAAAATTTGAACAATTTTATAAAGAAAAGTATACAGATTTTACATTTACTTTTGAATATCCAAAGCGAGTTTACTTACTCGGTGATAAAAAGCGCATTGAACAGGTGATTATAAATCTTTTGAATAATGCAATAAACTATTCATACGACAAAAAAGAAATTACTTTACGCCTGTTTAAAGTGTCTGGCGAGCATAAATATCGACTTGAAGTAACAGACAAGGGCTCGGGAATTGATAAAGCCGAACAGAAGTACATATTCGATAGACATTTCCGTGCAACCAACTCGCGCCGAGCTGTTACAGGTAGTGGTATAGGCCTGTCTATTGTAAAAGAGATTTTAACATATCATAACTTTAATTTTGGTGTTGAAAGTGAAGTTGGTAAAGGAAGTACATTTTATTTTGAATTTTAACCGCTATTAAAAATTAAAAAACTAGCAACTCTTATAGGACTATCTTTATAATTTAATTCCAATTAAATTAATACATGTTTTGTGTGAAGAAATTGCTTAAAAAGGTTTGCTTTTTTTTGCGAAAAGCATTATAATTACTCTAACTTGGGGCAAATTAATTTGAGGGCTATTCAAAAGAGGTGGAAAATGGAAAAATTAATATTAACCGATGCGCAAAAAGAACTTATGGCGCAGACAGATAGCGTGATTAAAACTGGTGATGTAAATTTAATGTTGAAGCATTTTGCGTTGCTTATGACTGATGGGCTTACGCCTACACCAAAACAGATTGCAAAGGTAAGTGCATATGTTTATAAAACTGGTGATGAAAATCTCATGGTAGATTTTGGCATTGAATTTGGTGGTATGGGTGCTTTCGTTGAAAAATTAGGTGAAATTGTAATTGAACAGGGTACCGCCGAAGATAACTTTGATTTTGCTCAATATGCTCGTGGTGCCGATGTTGTAGCGCACGGTCGTGCTATTCGCAAAAAGAAAAATAAATTGTGGTGGAATGCTTTTGTAAAGCGCTTCCCTGAACAAGCGCGCATAATTACGCAAGATAATACAAAAGCAAAAGAAGAAGTTCAAAGTAGATAGGTGTAACCATGGAAGATAAAAACAGGGGATTAGAAGAGATGCCTGCTGAAGTTACTTATATCAAAATTGACAGCGAAGAAGGCTTTGTTACAGGAGAACATGATGTTAATCACATGAAAACGCTACGATTTAAAGATGTAATTAGAAATGACCTTGTTGGCGATTTTGATGAAAAAGGGAACTATATAATCGCTGAAAATATTGAGGTCGATTTGGTCAACCTTACGAAAAAGATTGATGCTAATACTATTAATGGTGTCGAGGGGCGAGCCTTTGTTGATGACCGTGTTTACAAATTTAATGTAACTCCGCCACGCGAACTTGGTAATGGTAACGCATATTGCTATCTTCAATTACTTGAAGAATTGCCTCGATTAAATGGATATTATGTCGACACGCTCACGAGTGTAGTCGCGACGTACGAGTATAAATTCGATGAATTCTTTATGGATAAGGCGCTTGAAGCATTCAATTTTAAAGAATTTGATGGCGATGAAACCGAAATTACAGAGCGTTTGCCAGATTCACTTCGCGTGCGTCTTGAAATGCTTGCCGCAATTAAAGCACAAGCGTATGACCCGCTCGATAAATTAGAAGAAGCATATTTTAACAAGCGTTTGCAGTTGCTTGCGGAGGACCCCGAACTTTCTGTTATTTTAGCCGAGTTCGCGAACCGCAGAAACAAACTAGAACCTTATTTTGATAAGGCTGAGCATCGCTTTATGTATCTCAATGAATTACTCGATGAGGTTCTTGATTTAGAAGTTAGCAAAAAAGCGCTTGAAAAATCGCCTGCAATAAAAGAACAACTTGTCGAGGCGGATAAAAAAGCGTATAACTTAGCCATTAAGGTAGAAGAAAAAGTTCGTGAGGATAATCCACTTGAGCGTGCCGAGAAAAAAGCGCTGTTTACTGATATGAGTAAAGAAAAGCCTGCTCCAGCAAAGCCTAAAAACCCCGCAGTTCGTGTAAACAAGGGTGGCGGTGGCAAAGACCCATTTGGTTATAACCCTAAACAAAATGATAGAGTTGGTTATACTTCGCCAAACGGTAAGGGGGGTAAAAAAGGTGACAAGGGCAAAGACGAGAAGAAACCAAGTTTTGACCCGCCAAAGAAAGAACCACAACAACAAACAAAAGTAGCCGACACTCACTCTTTTGAAATTATTAATGTTACTAATTTGGATTCGGGGCTTGGTAAACAAGGAATTCAAACCCATGATAATGGTAGGACAATGTAATCAAAAAGTGCGTATGCACTTTTTTTGTTTTTGGTATTGAAATTTTCTTTATATTATGGTACAATATCGTAGATAAATTTAGAAGGTGATATTATGCCAATGTCTTTAAATCAGTTATTAGCGCTTGCTAATTCAGGAGAAGCTAATATAAATGCTTATTTAAACAACGCCTACAATGCGGCGGCTTTTTATGCTGATAATGGGAATATAACTCCATCTGGGCAGATTTATGAAAATTTGATTTCTAGCAGTGCGAACTGCGATAGAATCCCTGGTCAAAGTCCTGTTCATATTGATAAGGCTGCAACTATTGAGTTTGCTAAAATGTTTTTAAATGAAATAAAAGATTTTAATAAAACTTATCCAAATGCTACTGAAATCGGACCAATTGTTTATCTAGCATACATGACAACGGCCTTAAACAAGTATTTAGGTGGAAAAATTGTAAATGACAACGAATACAGTAAGTTTATGACTCAAAGTCGCAATCTTAGTGAATTTAAGGGACAGAACAAGTCTACTGAACTTGAGCGCGCGTTAATGGTGCATAATTTTAATAAGTTGCTCGGTGTTGAATCTAATTTGATTTACAACAATGGAAAAGTTTTCGTAATGTATGACGATATTGATAGGGGTAACGATTATTCGGTGGTATTTTATCCAGGCTGTTACTTGCCTTTGAGAGAAATGCCGCCAATGCCTAGTGTGGGTGCTGTTTCTAAGAAAGAAAAGGATATACTTTTGTATACTGGTGTCGATGATTGCTTAAAAGTCGGCAGCTTTGAAGTTGCTGAAAGAGCGATGAGGGGGCCAGTTCCTTATCGCGACCCGAATTTTATACAACAGTTTAACTGTATGCATTTGACTAGAAAGCACGAAGATACTAGGGAGAGAGCGTAGATTAAAGCATTAAATGGTGCATTAAATAATATCATTAGAAATTTTATAAAAGGAATTAAGAAAGTAAAGATACTTAATTCCTTTTTGTTTTAAAAAGTGCTTAATTTACCCCTAAATTTAACCTTTTTACTTGATAATTTTAAACATTTATGTTAACTTTAATAGGTGAATAATGTACTTAAACAAGGGATTTAATTTTGTCGAACTTTTAGTTTTTATTTACTACAAGTTTAGCGATTTTATTCCTACTTTGCAAAGGGGGTACTTGTGAGTAAATCAACGCAAAATTCTGCGCAAGCAAATGATATAAAACATACGGCGGAATGGCAAGTCGAAGTTAAGCACTTAAATAATACTCTTTCAGCGATTGATGGCGAAATTGAACATTTGAGTAAAAATATTGATGAAGCAAAAGCTGATGTTGCTGATTTGCGTGAGTATTATGTTCGTGGAACGCAGATTTTCGGCGATATAGACCCGCAAGAACGAGTGAGCATAAACGAACGCATAGATAACCTTATTACAATAGGCAACGCTCAAATAGATAGGATTAATCTTTTAAAGCGTAATCGCCAACGCCCGTATTTTGGTCGTGTGCGTTTTTCCGCAGGAGAAAATTCCGATGATTTTTATGTCGGGCTAACAGGTGTTGAGCACGAAGGCAAGTATTTTGTTTATGATTGGCGCGCGCCCATTTGTGAATTATTTTATGATTATGGCAAGGGGGCGGCTCGGTATCGCACTCCTCACGGTTTCGTATCAGGGGAAATAACTTTAAAACGACAGTTCGAAATCGCTGACGGCAAGTTGATAAACATGTTTGATAAAGGTGCAAATCTTTACGATGAATATTTGCAAAATGTGCTTAATAAAATTAGCACAGACAAGCTACATAATATTGCTTCAACTATTCAAGCCGAACAAAATGCAATTATTCGCGACATTACAAACGATGTCGTGATTGTGCAAGGATACGCGGGCAGTGGGAAAACGACCGTTGCGCTTCATAGAATTGCATACGCAATGTATAGATTAAAGGATTTGAAGTCGGCTAACTTTTTAATTTTTACACTTAATGATGCTTTTATGTCGCATATTGAGGGAGTGCTACCAGAGTTAGGGGAACAGAACACCCGTAGCGCCACGATGGCGAAATTTATAGGCAGACTTTTGAAGTTGCCTAAACATTTTGAAGAGTCTGATATGTTTTTGTTGCGGTACTTACGCCTTAATAAAGCAAAAAAAGAAGAGATTGCAGCAAAACTTGATTTAGGAATAAAAGAAAAGGTCAAAAAGTTTGTTGAAAAACTTATTGACAAAACTACTGCAATTAAAGGTTTTAAGGTGCGAGAAATACCATTCGCAGCAAAACTTCTAAATCGACTTTGGACAGCAGATTTCTGTGATTTGCCTTATTTTGACCGCTTTGATGCGATTGCTGGGTATGTGGTGAAGAAGTTAAAAGCAGATGAAAATGAACTTGTTTTCGCACAAGTCAAAGAGCATGTTTTGAAATGTTTTAACGCAACAGTAAATATAGAGTACCTTTACCGTGATTTTTGTGATGAAGTAGGTTTGACAAAACCTGATTTAACTCTTGTAAAAACGGAAGATGCAATTTTAATGTGTGTGTTAAAACGAGAGTTAGAAGATATGGTCGTAAAAATGGATATTCGCCATATTGTAATTGATGAGGCTCAAGAATATCCCGCGCTCTTTATTGACTTAATTATGCGACTTTTCCCGCGTGCGCAGTTTAGTATTTTTGGTGATAAATATCAACAGACGAATCCGCTTGGCATAGGCGATTTAAATAATATCATGGTAATGCGTTCGCATTTTGGTACACAGCGATTCTACTCACTTGATAATGCTTATCGTAGCAGTGAGGAAATTGTTGAATATGCTTCACGCTTGATAGGTAATCCGCGTCATAATGCGTTTAGGTTGAATAATGGACACCCTGTAGTTGAAAAACAAATCGCAGACAGCACAGAACAAGTGGCTTCGCAAGTGATTGAAATTCTCGAAAAAGAAATTACAGACGGTGGAACAATAGGAATAATTACAGGTGATGTTGAAAGCGCTCGTGCAATAACTACTGAAATTCAAAAGGTTGCACCGCATAAGGTTTGCCTTGTTGAAAGCGCTCGCAGCGCTGCATTTGCACAAGTGCAGGTAATACCTGTGTTGTTGTCGAAAGGTCTTGAATTTAATACTGTAATTGTTGTTGATAACGGCGGAATTTATAATAGCGAGTTAGGGGGAAATTTAAAATTTATTGCTTCTACTCGCGCAATTAATAAACTTTATGTACTACAAGAAAATGAGTAAATTAACAACTTTCTTGTAAATTTTAGCGACTTACAAGCAAAAATTAGCAAGAATGTCGCAAAATTTGTATAAAAAAAATAGTTTACACTATTTAGCAAATTTTAAATTTTAGATAATATTTAATGCACAAATCATGTGTATAGGTGGAGAAAATTATGAAGTGTAAATTTTGTGGTTCGCTTGAATCGAAGGTAATAGATAGTCGAACTAACGAAGATTGTACAATCGTTCGTCGTCGTCGTGAATGTACTAAATGTGGTAGGCGTTTCACAACATTCGAGGAGTATGAGAGTATTCCCGTGTTGGTCGTAAAGGCTAATGGCGACCGCCAGCCTTTTGACCGCGAAAAGATAAGAAAGGGTATAATAAAAGCGTGTGAAAAACGCCCTGTTACTTTTGCGCAAATTGAAGAAATGGTTTCTAATATTGAAAAGGCAATTTACAATACGCTTGAACCAGAAATTCAAAGTAGTAAAATTGGCGAGCTCGTGATGAACGAAATCAAAAAAGTTGACGAAGTCGCTTATATTCGTTTTGCATCGGTATATAGGCAGTTTAAAGATGTGTCAAACTTTATTGATTTGCTCAACGATTTTAAAGCTGAAATAGAAAAGAAAAATGAAAGTGCTTAAATTATTGTGTACAAAAATTCCTAAAATGAATTAGGAATTTTTTTTTCGCATATTATTTAACATGAAATTGTCAAGTTGTAAGAGTGGCGATACTGTGCGAGTTGTTGATGTTAATGCTCCTATAATGCTGCGTAGGCGCATTTTTGAACTAGGTTGCACGCCGAAGTCGATGATATCAGTGCTTGCTGCTGAACGAAAACTTTCGGGTGGAATTTATGCAGTAAAGGGGGTAATGCTGGGGATTCGTGCCGATTTGTCAAATTTTATTTTGGTGGAAAAGGCATGAAACGCGTTTATCTCGTGGGCTTGGCAAACGCAGGGAAGTCTACTATTTTTAATATACTAACTGGGAGTAATATCCATACAGGTAATTGGCATGGAGTAACAGTAAATAAAGCGGCTGCTATTTGTAGGTTTAAGGGTATTGATTATCAAATTTTTGACCTCCCTGGTGTTTATGGAATGACTCCCTTTTCGCCTGAAGAAAATGTAACCGTGCGCGAAATATTAAATAATCAAGATGCTGTAATCGTAAATATAATTGATGTAAATAATTTTGAACGCTCATTAAACCTTACAATGCAATTAATTGAATTGGGTTTGCGTGTAGTGATTGGATTAAATTTTGTTGAAGATGCTAAAAAGCGTGGAACTCAAATTGATGCGCGTGCACTGTCAAAATCTCTTGGTTGTGAAGTCAGCGAACTTTGCCTTAATAAAAAGAAATTAATTGAAAAATTTGCTTTTTTAGTAACTCGCGCTCATCGTATGGAAACGCCGAAATATGTTGAAAATTGGCAGTTAGATGTAGTTTGTTCCGAAATGCAAACTTTTTGTAAAAGCGAGTATTTAAAGTATAATGCTATTCGCTTGCGTGAAGGTGCTTTTGATGAAATTCGAAGTTGTGAAATTCCGCTCAATAAACAGACTAAAATGCGCAAGTTTTCCTTTCCTGACGGGGTAAAGCGCATTACTTTGGACAGGCAAAAAAATATTGAAAAAATAGTCTTAAATTCGCTAAAAAATCGCTCAAAAATACCGTACGGTAGTAGTAAACTTGACAAATTTATTTTAAATAATTACCTTGCTCTCCCTATATTTCTTGCCGTAATGCTTGTGGTTTTCTTTATCACATTTGGGTATGTCGGCGACTTTTTGAGCGGAATAGTTGATTATGTAATTGTCGACTTTATAGGTGGCGGGCTTTTGTATTTATTAAACACATTTAGTGCGCCCGTGTGGCTTGTCGATTTCTTTAATCAGGCAATTATTGGCGGTGTGGGAAGTGTATTCGGCTTTTTGCCTCAGGTCGTTTTACTTTTCTTATTCCTTGAAATTCTCGAACAAAGCGGGTATATTTCGCGTTTATCGTGGATGTTTGACAGTGTTTTTCGTAGGCTCGGGCTTTCGGGGCGGAGCGTTTTTTCCTTGCTTATGGGGTTCGGTTGCTCGACAACCGCTGTGCCTACGACTGTTACCATGCGCAACGACCGCGCGCGAGTAAAAACTGCACTTTTAATTCCTTTTATGTCGTGCAGTGCAAAGTTGCCTGTATATTCGGCTCTTGCTGGCGCATTTTTCGGTGCTGGAAGTGTGTTGATAATTTTTGCATTGTATCTTCTCGGCGTTGGAGTAGCGATTATGCTAGCACTTATAGCACAAAAATTTTACCCTACTTATACCACAGAAGAAATTCTCGAATTTACGCCGATGCGTTGTCCTAGTGCGAGAAAAATTTTGTCAATAGTAAGCACTAATACAAGTGCTTTCGTCCGCCGTATATTTGGTGTTTTGCTTGCATGCACAATTATAATTTGGTTCTTAAATAATTTTACTTTTACTCTCAGTTACATTACAAATTCAAGCCAAACAAGTATTTTAGAGGGTATTGCAAAATTTATTTCGCCAATTTTCCAGCCTCTTGGCTTTGAGTACGGAGCAGTTTGCGCCCTGCTTTTTGGACTTGTTGCAAAAGAACTTGTTTTGGCTGGAATTGCCATTATGAATGGGGTTAGCGGAAGTGCTGTCGCTAGTAGCGTTCTTGGCGGTGGAGTAGTTACATTTACGCCTGCATCAGTTATTGCATTTTTGGTTTTCTGTCTTTTGTATTCGCCATGCATAAGTGCGCTTATTCAAATTCGTCATGCGACAAGTAAAAAAGTATTTTGGCTGTATCTCGTTTTGCAATTTGTCGTAGCGTATGCGGTGTCTGCTGTCTTCTATGGAATTTGCCTATTAATTATGCAAATCGGTGGTGGAGAATTTGCATGGTTGTGTTTTGCTGTTGTAGCGGTATTTCTAATTCTTGAAGCCTTTATAATTCGCGTGATAAATCGCAGAACTTGCGGTACATGTAATGTTTGTGGCGGTGCGCACATTCGTCCTAAAATAAAGAAGTAATTTCATTTAGTTAGCAAATAGTTTTACTATAAAAAATTGCTCACTCCTGCTTTGAGCGCTAGCGAAAGTCCGCAAATTCCCTTGTAAATTGTTTATTTTTGTGGTAAACTCTCACTATATTATAGTGAGGTTAAAGAATGAACAAGCCTATCGTTGCCGTTGTCGGTAGACCAAATGTCGGTAAGTCAAGTTTTTTCAATCGTGTCGCAGGCAGGCGAATAAGTATAGTGGAAGACACCCCAGGTGTTACGCGCGACAGATTGTATGTCGATGTTGATTGGTCGGGCTATGCTTTTACGCTTATTGATACAGGTGGAATTACTCCATCAAAAGAAGACGAATGGCAAGAATATATTTTAATGCAGGCGCAACTCGCGATTGATGTCGCTGATGTTGTGCTTATGATAACAGACGGCAAAGAAGGTGTTATGCCTGATGACCGCCATGTCGCACAACTTTTGCGTAAGAGCGGTAAGCCTATTGTTCTTGCTGTAAACAAATTAGAGAATTTTGATTTTGATTCTGCTGTATCTTTTTACGAACTTGGGCTTGGCGAGCCTTTTCCTATGAGTTGCACGCATGGAACGGGAGTAGGTGAAGTTCTAGACGAAATTGTCCGCAAGTTTAAAATTAAAGTCGATGCGACAGAAGAAAACGAGCGATTAAATATTGCGATTGTTGGTAGGCCAAACGCAGGCAAAAGTAGTATAACTAATCGTCTTTTGGGTGAAGAGCGCGTGGTTGTTAGTTCTGTCGCGGGTACGACTCGTGATGCGGTTGATATACCTTTTAAATATAATGGTAAAGATTATGTGCTGATTGATACAGCAGGAATTCGCAGAAAGAATAAAATCGATTATGAGAGTATAGAGGGGTTTAGCGTAATGCGAAGCCTTGCAGCAATTCGCCGTGCTGATATTATTGTGTATGTTCTTGATGCAAGCGGTGAGATAACCGAGCAAGATGTACGAATTTTAGGGTATGTTCATGAACAGGGAAAGCCGAGTGTTATTTTATATAACAAGTGGGACCTTGTTGAAAAGGATAGCAACACGGTAAACCGCTACAAAGATTTATTAAAAGCAAACCTTAAATTTATGGACTACTTTGTCGTTGAGTATGTTTCCGCACTGAACGGCACGCGCATGGGGCGCATTATGGAAAAGGTTGAATATGTCTATAATAATGCTTGCACTCGCATTACGACAGGACTACTAAATGAGATTTTACAAGATGCTATTTCGACACAAGAACCGCCTACGCACAACGGGCGCAGATTGAAAATCAATTATATTACGCAAGTTGGAGTGTGTCCGCCGACATTTGCAATTTTCGTGAATAATCCCGAACTCGTGCATTTTAGTTATTTGCGTTATTTAGAGAATTGTTTGCGAAGAGCAAAAGATTTTAGCGGGACTCCGATTAGGATATACTTGCGCGCAAAACGAAGCGCATAAAATTGTAGCATTTAGTGCTGCATTGTGGAGTTTTTGCGCTAATTCCTAATTCAAAATTATTTTAAAGGGTTTTTTATGGATATAGTTCTTATAATAGGGTTAGTGCTCGTTAGTTATCTTTTTGGAAGTATTAGTTTTGGCAGATTGTTATCTCGAAAGGAAAAAGTTGATGTTACGACTCAAGGTTCGGGCAATACGGGGGCTACAAATATGCTCCGCACATTTGGCGCAAAACTCGGCGCTTTAACTTTGCTACTAGACTTGTTAAAAGGTATTATCCCAGCACTTGTTGGCTATTTTGTATTTGGTGGTGCTGGTGGCTTGCCAGATAGTTACATAGGACTTTATGCTTGTGGTCTTGCGGCAGTTATTGGACATATTTTCCCGCTTTATTACAAGTTTAAAGGTGGAAAAGCGGCAGCAACTGCCTGTGGTGTCTTTTTGGTTGCTCAGCCAGTGATTGCGCTAATTGCATTTGTGCTTTGCGTTGGACTAGCCTTTTTAATTAAGTATGTTTCGCCGATGTCGCTGGTTTTTATGTTAATTAATGTTGTATGGCAATGCTTATTTATGCCAGAGTTTACATTTAATCCTGCGGGGAATTGGGTAGTAGTACTTCTGGTTGTGCTGATGGGAGTTGCTGTTTATGCTGCTCATTGGAAAAATATTGTTCGTTTATTTAATGGAACAGAAAATAAGACTGATTTGTGGGCAAAGTTTACCGAAAAAGTAGGCAAAAAGAAGGCTCAAAAAAATGATGAAGTTGATACATTAAATAGTGTTGAGCAAGGCACACAAGACAGCGCAGAACAAAGCGAAAATGTTCCTAGCAAAAACGAAATTGAAACATCTAGTGAAGTAAGTGAAGAGACAAATAATATAGAAGAAAATAAAGAAAAAGAATAGATTAAAGAAAGGGGGAAGGTGTCGGCATGAATTATTGGCTGCTTGCGATTTTGGTAGTTGTCTGCTACTTTTTAGGCAATATCAATTTTGGCAGAATTATTTCGCGTGCAAAACATGTCGACCTTACCAAAAAAGGCTCGGGCAACTTAGGTGCGACTAACATGTACCGCAATCTTGGCGCAAAATTGGGCTATTTAACACTATTACTTGATGCGCTGAAAGGTATTATCGCTGCACTTGTTGGGTATTTTGTGTTTGGTGGAGCAGATGGAATTTATCCAGATGCTTTAATTGGTTTATATTCGTGCGGGCTTGCGGCGGTTGTTGGGCACATTTTTCCCGTGATATACAAGTTTAAAGGTGGGAAGGGAATTTCGACTACACTCGGCGTTTTCCTTGTAGCAGAACCTCTTGTCATGCTTATAACATTTATTTTCTGCTTTATTTTGGTGTGGTTTGTGAAGTATGTTTCGCTTGCCTCACTAATATTAGTAACGGTTGGCGTAGTTGTTCAAAATTTAACTTTGCCCGAACCAAACCTCGTAATCACCCTGCTTACTTTTGCTATTTTTGCTCTTACATGGTTTGCTCATCGCAAGAATATTGAAAGGTTAATTGTCGGCAAGGAAAATGAAACAAATATAAAGGCGAAAATCAGGCGCGACCAAAAGAAGTTGGAAAAACTTGAAAACAGGCAAGAGATTATTGAAGCCAAAATCGAAATAAAAAATGAAATAAAACAAGAAAAACTTGAACAAAAAACTGAAAAGAAAGAGCAAAAAGCGATATTAAAAAAGGCAAAGAAAAGATATAAAAATGGCAAAAAATCAGTAAAAAATTCCGAAAAAGTTCTCAAAAAGCGAGAGAAATATAACAAGAAATATCAAAAGAAGGAATACAAGGCAAGGCCTAGTAAAGTAAAAGGCAAGAGTAGGAAAAAAGTAAAGCATAATAAATAAAACACCAATTTTTAATTCAATTTCGGTGTTTTTATTTTTTTATGTTTATTTTCGATTAATTTTTTATTTTATGTTTATTTGTTATTTAGTTATTATTTTTGCGTTTTTTATTTTAGCAAATATTTTTGTTTAGCGTGTGATAATTCAAAAAAATAATCACTTCGGTTCTTTAAAATTTTGGGGCAAGCGCGCGACTACTGTTCGAGGAGTGGCAACTGCGCTTGAATTAAATTCTGCATTCATTACATTAACGATGCTTGTATCAGGGCGTTGTTCTAGTTTAATGCGTGGGCGAAAAGTTGAATTTGTGTATTTTTTGTCTGTGTCATTAAATATTAAAATTCCGTTATTAAAACCTATTATTTTGTTCGGTGACAGATTTTCATTTTGAGTTTTGATATTTATTACATTAAACTTATCGTCAAGTTCAATTTCGTTTACTTTGCCATAACTTTTTCCTGAAATTGAGTACGCATTTGCATTAATTATATTTTGAATTCCAACATCTGCTGTAACACTTAAAGCCGTTTGGTTGCGTATTATAATTGCATCTTTAATCGCAAAAATTTTGTTTGAGGGAAGAAGGTAAGTTGTTTCATCGTCATTGCCTGATATAATCAGGTAATTTACTTTTGTATTTTTGTCATTTAATTGCATGTTAATGACTGTGCCTAGTGCCGTACTATTGTGCGCGCTTAAAACTTGTGCTCCTATAATTTCGGTGAAATTTTGCATAAAAACTCCTTTTTCTCGTTTTGCTTAATCTATAGTATAATCTATGCGTTGCTTAATTCCTTTTTTCATAAAAAATATTACTAATTTTGGCGAAATTATGTATCTTAAATTTTAGCGTTTTGGCTTTTAATTTTTTTCAAGTAAAATAAATTGCGAGTTTGTTAGATGTAAAAAGTTTATAGTATCAAAATGCAAGTTTTTTGAACATTGATTTGCAATATTGTGCTGTTATGTTGTATAATAGTTTAATATAGGAGTAAATATGGGGTTTTTCAATCTATTTAAAAAGAAAAAAGAAAGCGCGCTGACACTGCCCGATAAATACAGTGGTGGTTTTATTCAGCCTTTAACTTCTCAAAGACTTGAAATTAAACTCGGCGAAAAATTAATTGTGAATGAGGGGTGGAGTGTCTGCATTGTCGCGAAGGACAAACCGCTCGATGTTTTTTCGGCGGGCGAATATGAATTGACTTTGCCGATGTTACCTAAAACTACTCGCGCTCTCAAACTTGATAAGAGCCGAATAGTTAAAAAGGGTGGAAGGCAAGAAGTCGTTTTTAAAAATTCATTTAAATGCGACTTGTATTTTGTAAATATGTCTACTTTTAAGGCTCAGCCGTGGCAAACGGGGCGTATCGGAAAGAAAAACAAAGAGCATGGCAGATATTCGGTAGTACTGAATGGCGTTTGTGATTTTAGAACTACTAATGTCGCTGATACTATAAAACTATTTTTGATTGAAAATGCGAAAATTTCTTCGGGCAAAGCACAGGCTAGATTGCTTGAATATATTAGCGAATTTGCCAATAAATCTCTGGAATGGAGTCGAGTAAATGACCCTGTAATTATTAACAACAAGCAACAAATTGCGGCTCAAATTTCTGCTGATGTGCAAAAAGATTTAAAAAAGTACGGAATTGAAATTTCAAATTTCGTTGTGGAAGATGTCATTTTTGACCGTAATATTTCGGCATTTTTGGAACAGAAAAAGCGTGATGAACCAGAAATTACAAATGAAAGTACGCCCGAAATTGATGCAAAAGAAATTGCGGATAGTATTGACTTAAATACAGGTAAAGTTGGCGAAGTTGTAACAGTTAAAATTGATAGGCAAAAAGAGGAAGATGTTCAAGAAGGCGCGGCTAGTAACGATAAAAATAGCGCCGAAGTCGTTGATTTGAGTACTCCACAAAAAGAGAAAGATGAGGCTGAGCCCGTCGTACTTGATAAAGTAGTGATTAAAAAGAAGAAAAAAGAAGAAAAATCACGAAAAAAGAATAAAAATAACGATATTATTGCGAATAACAATTTAACTGCTGGGCAAGATAAAATCGATGCTAATAATGAAGGTGAAAGTTTTTTTGGTGAAAGTGAATATACTACAAGCGCTTTCAAGAGTTCACATGAAGATATGAATGTTCAGAATACTGATGCACCTAAAATTGATTTTACTGAAATGAGTGATGCTGAACTGTTAAAAAGCATTGTGAAAAAGGGAAGTAGGAAAACTCATAACGAAGAAGTAGTGCTAGTCGAAAGCACTAAAAAATGTCCAAATTGTGGTAAAGTTCATGATATAGAAGATAAGATTTGTGATTGTGGTTGCAATTTGGAATAATTTCGTGGTATAATACATTTACATTCTTGCGGATTAAGATAATTTTTTTAAACAGTTTAAAATTATTAGGATTAAGTTGACTGCTAGAATGTAATAAATAAGGAGATGTTTAACATGGCATTTAATAAAGATATGACACTCGGCGAGATTTTGGAGGCAAATCCTGATGCGCGCATCGTGCTTGAAGGCTTTGGTATGCACTGTTGTGGCTGCCCCGTAAGCCAGGCTGAAACGCTTGAAGAGGCGTGCGATGTACACGGGGTTGATTTAGAACTTGTATTACAAGAACTCGCAAACCTTGATGAAACTTGCGGTTGCGGGAATCCCGACTGCAAGTGTGGTGATGATTGTAATTGTACTCCAGAAGATAACTGTGGTTGCATGTAAAAAACGCTCTAAAAAGAGCGTTTTTTGCTTTTTATGTATATTTTTCACATTTTATTACTATCTTGCATAAAGTACTTACAAAACGGTTAGGAGAGTATTTTATGCCTTATAATAATCCAGAGAACTACTTGATAGCGGGTAATGATGAGCACGGGATAAATCCGCCGACAGTTGGAAAGCGTACACCAATGATGCCGTACATAAACAGACAAATTTATGAAAATGAATTTAATTATGCTGCCAAAAATGCTTTTCTTGCTGATTGTTTACGAATAGGATTTAATGTTCTTGATGTAAAGCCTAACAGGCAAGATTTATCAATTTCGGAAAGAGTAGTAATTGTAAACCGAGCGCGCCCGAATGCTTTGGTTACTTTTGCATATAACGCATATGGAGATGGAACTACTTTTAATAGTGCCAGTGGACTTGAGGGGTATTATTCGCCACTTAATCCTTACCCCACGCAGAGCCGAAATTTCGCCGATTTGGTTTATAGTAGTATTTTACTCGCGACCGATGCAAATGCTCGTGGGGTAAAACCGCTTGATGTCGGAATGCTGAGCAATGTTAATACGATTGCGTGTCTTATGGAATGTGGCTTTATGACAAATTTTAGAGAAGCAAGACTTATGCTTGACCCTGATTTTGTAAACTCGGTAGGTAGGGCTGCATGTCGTGGTGTTTGTCAGTTTTTTAATGTAGAGTATGTCGATATTAACGACCAAACTTTTCCTACACTTCGAACAGGAAGTCGAGGGAATATGGTGAAATACCTTCAATTTATGCTAAAAACTATGGGCTATGATGTAGGGAGTATAGATGGAATTTTTGGAAGTAATACTGCTGCGGCTGTTCGTGCTTTTCAACAGGCTAACGGGCTTGAACCTGACGGAATTGTCGGTAGGCTAACATGGTATAAATTAAATAATCTCACACCTTCAGCAAGTACATTACGCTATGGTAGTTATGGCGCCGAAGTTCGATATCTACAACAAAAGTTATACAGTAAACTTTATCCCGCTGGTACAATTGATGGAATATTTGGTGCTAATACGCAAAATGCGGTAAAAGAATTTCAAACGGAAAATGGTTTAGTTGCCGACGGAATAGTGGGGCGGAATACTTGGGCAGCACTTGCTGACGAAAGCACTTCAAGGGGATTGCCAACTGAGTAATTGATTTATTGCTATATCTATCTACGCTTGGTTGCTGTAAAAAATTGCACACTACTATTGATATTTGCCTAATTTTGTGTTATAATGTTAGAAAATTACGATAAAAGGAGCCAAAAATCTATGGAAAATGAAAAAATTGAAGTAGAAGGCGAAGCAGCCCCCGTGGTTGATTTGAATGAAAATGAAAGTACAAATAAAGACCCAAACTTGAATTTTGACAAGCAGGAGGCTCGTGAAAACAGTGAGAAAGAGCGTGTTCAAATTGCTGAGCCTGTTGAAAAATCTTTCGAAATGTCACTTGAAACTATTAACATTATTTTAAGTATTGCCGCCATTGTTTTGGGCGCTATCACTAAACTTATGTTAGTAAGTACTTGGACTATTGCGGGTATCGTCTTCTTCTGGTTGGCGGCAGTTGCGCTTATTGGTTCACTTGCTATATACATTGTGCAAGTTGTAAAGGACAAAAAAGTTGCCTTTAATCCTTCGTTTGTATTGTTAGTTCTTGCAATTTTGATGACTGCTTTTTTTGCTTAAATTTTATCAAAGTTTAATAGAATAAACTTAACTATTAGAAGATGAAAATAGTAAAAAATCAAAAAAGATTTTAATAAAAATAAAATACTATGCACTTGTTTTTGCATAGTATTTTTGTTTTTAATTAGCATTAGTCTATTTACATTTACTTTCCAGACTCCAAAGGTTTTGCGGGCAAGCATCAAGCCCAATGCGAGATTTTTGGTAATTTACTTTATACGGAGTAAGGGTGGAAAGTCGGTTTTTGATTGCGCAACAAAAAGATTGGTTGCAGGAATGGCAACAATACGGGCAGTCTTTGCAAATATTTAAAACTTCTCTTAATGAAACTTTTGTACTCTTTTCCATTTTTTCCTTCTGTAAATTGTTTTGCCAAATAAAACTTGACTTCGTGTGCTTTTAGTATAACAAAAATTTTTCAAACTTGGCAAGCGAATTTTTAAAAAGGTAAAAAATAAACAAAATTATTAATAAAAATGTAATAAAAAAGCAAAAAATACTAATTAATGGAATATTATATTCCATATTTTATTTAGAAATTAAATATTTTTGAAATTTAAATGTTATTTATTTAATTATTTAGTGTTTTTTTATTTGTTTTAATTCTGCTTTCATTTCTTTGCGTATTGAGAAATATAAATCCCAATATTCGTGCAATGTTCGTTTAAAATATTCCAGTGTTTCGCCGTCAATTTGTTTATATTGCTTTCGCATGCTATGGATAAATTTTAGTGCTCTTGTTTTAAAGTCTAGTAGATTGTTTGTTTTGCATGCACTTATAATTTTGTAAAAAATTTCTAAAATTTTTACGCGTTCTTCCTCGGGGTATCGCACAAGCCATTCTTTTACTGTTCGTTCAAAAACTTTACAGTTGAATGTAGTATTCTCCGTTACATCAAGCCTACCATTTTTGGTTACTCTCCAGCGAAATGGGTCGTGTTGCATTAGAATTATTCCCGAACTTCGTACGATTTCGTATTTGGAAAAGTTATACATTACAACACCTATCATAGAGTCTCTAGTAATATATTTTTGTAGTTTATCGGCAATGTTTTGGAACTTTTCGCTATTGAAAATATCGTATTTAAACCCTGGACCTTCAAAGTCGTAAATTTTTATAATTCTTTTTTGAATTTCTGGATTTGTGTAAATTGAAGCAAAAGTCGCTAAATTCCCGCCTTTTGAGTGTCCGCCGATATAGAAATTTCCTTCAATTTTATTTGCAATCTCATTTAGATATATTAGACACTGTTCTTGAGAGGGTATAACATCAAGAAAAACCATGTTAAAGTCTTCTTTCCAACCAGTAAGAGTTGTGTCAGTTCCGCGAAATGCAACGAATGTGCTATCTTTTAAAGTGAAAACAATCGCGCTAAATTGTAGTTCTAGTTTTGTGTCTACTTTATTGCGGTAATAATTTAGTCGCATGTCTTTGAAACGCTTTGATTTTCGCATAAGTTTTATCATTTGCCCGTTTGAGTGCGGAGACATGGTGTAGCGTACCATGCGTTTAATAGATTTGTTAATCGCAATGTCGGAAAGTGTTACATCGGGGCGGGGTGTAGTTATTCCTCCAACAAACTCTGAAAAATCAGCGTAAGCAAGTTCGCTTAATATCAATGCATCTACTTCGTTAAAGGGAAATTCTGAGGTATCAAAACGCCCAAACTTTTTTATATAATAATGAATATTGCGCATGACATAGTCCTTTTTTGTTCTAATATCATTTTATATATTTGCCAATTAATTGTCAATCATGTGAAATAAATATGATAAATTTTTTAAAAATTGTCAAATTAATGTTGACTATTTTTTCACTTTGTGATATCATATTTGAGCATCTTATATCAAGAAGAGGTGCTTTTGCGTTTATAAGGGGAGTTTTTCTTGCGCCCATAGCTCAACAGGATAGAGCAACACCCTTCTAAGGTGAAGGTTGGGGGTTCGAGTCCCTCTGGGCGCACCAGTGAAGCAAATTTGTATTTGCTTCAAAGCGCCCAGAATGCCGAAGGCATGGCGACAAGGTCGCAGGGACTCGAACGGGCGCGAGTAAAAAGGTTGCTTATTAAAGTGCAGTTTTCTCGCGTATGCGGGCTAAATTTTAACTCCTTTATAAAGCTTCGATAACGGCATAAACACCGTGCATGGTGGATATAGCTTAGTTGGTAGAGCGCCAGGTTGTGGCCCTGGAGGTCGTGGGTTCAAGTCCCACTATTCACCCCAGTTTTAAAAGAAGCGAGAAACGCTTCGTAGGGGTATCGCCAAGCGGTAAGGCACTTGACTCTGACTCAAGCATTCGAGGGTTCAAATCCTTCTGCCCCTGCCAATTAGGTGATTGATTAACCTAAATTCATTTTAGGGGTGTAGCCAAGCGGTAAGGCACTAGACTTTGACTCTAGCATGCGTAGGTTCAAATCCTGCCACCCCTGCCACAGAACGCGCTTGAATTAATAAGCGCGACATGGCCCAATAGCTCAGTAGGTAGAGCACTTGACTTTTAATCAAGTTGTCCCGCGTTCGAGTCGCGGTTGGGTCACCACAAGCGATAAAAGACGAACTTTTTAAGTTCGTCTTTTTCTGTATTTTTGCAGAAAATACAGGTGCGCTTTTGCGCACATCGCTTGTGCTGGCTACTCACTCGCATTTCATGCTCGTTTCGCAGGCACCCCCGCGTTTTCTATGTATTTTTGCAAAAATTTAGTTATAGCAAAATACAGGTGTGCTTTTGTGCGCTCCGTTTGTGTTGGTAACTTGTTCGCTCAGCGCTCGTTTCGCAGGCACCCCCGAGGGTTACCTATATTATTTGCATTTAATTATTATTCAAAAAATAATGTTATTTTCTTGCTGTACAAAGTGCACAAAAACTGTGTCAAATTTGATATATTAAATCTTTATAAAGATTTATTAATTTTTCTTTGCTAATACTACGGTCAATATTTGTGTAAACATCTTGTGTCATATCCACTTTTTCATGTCCTAGCCAAACACTGCATTATATATACATTTTACTTGCTTATAATTGTTGCAAAATCTAAGTGAGTAATGCGAAGTTTGTTTGTAGAGTTTATTTTCTTTAATAATTATAAGATAAAAATACCACGACACCTAAAAAGTGTCGTGGTATTTAAACACAGGCGTTTTCTTCTTAAAAGTTAAATTTAAGTAAGAACTTTAATACGCCTGTGTATTGTTATTATTGCCTGAGTTTAGAATATTATACACAAATATCAAAAAAATTTTAAAAATTTTTTTGAATATAAAATGACAGGTAAGTGCTTTAATATTGTGACTATGTGCTTTAAATTCGCTACTTTGTTGTAATATAGGAAGTTTTAATTCAAGAAATTTTAATGCGATTTTTGAGGGAGTTAGCCTTCTTTTCGTTTAAAAGTTATGAAAATGGGCAAAATTTGTTTGACATTTAAAATTTAAATGTGTATTATAAAATTAAGCTGAATGTGGCTTTACTACTTTTGGCTATAATTTAAAAGGATGGTACATCGACTTGATGAAAATTACTGACATTCGCATTCGTATTGTCAAGAAAGATGACAACAAGTTAAAAGCAGTTGCATCGCTCACTATTGACGATTGTTTCGCAGTGCACGACATTAAAGTAATCGAAGGCAATCAGGGCTTGTTTATCGCTATGCCTAGCCGCAAGACTCCCGAAGGAAGTTTTAAGGACATCGTTCATCCGCTTAACACGGAAACACGCGACAACCTTAGCAAACTTATTTTGGACGAGTACGAAAAGGCTTTGGCTGAAGCTGCCAAAGACGAGTAGGCCGCTTAAAAAATCTCTTTTGGATTTTCCAAAAGAGATTTTTTGTTTACTTTTATATTTGTTTTTTGATTTTAAAGTTCAACAATATGGACTGTTACTTTTTATCTTGATTTTTCGAATTCACTAAATGACTTTTCTTGTGATTTTTGTAGAGTTTTTAGTATAAACATATCACAATCATTTTTTTCTATGGTGTAGTTGTGATTTATGTAAAAATCTTTTGTTCGCATTCCGCCAGCACCAAAAGGGGAGTATTTTGCTTCTATATTAAATACTTGATTTTTTGCACAGGTGCTTTCAAATTCGGTTATAAGGGTGTGCCCAACACCGCGATTTAAGTATTCTTCGGCAACCCAAATGTGGTAAAGCCATGCGGTGTGTTCTTCATTTTGCATAAGAATAGAATTGTCTGAAATTTTAAAAGATAGTTCGCCTATTTTTTTATTTTGCTCGGACAGGGCAGTTATATAATAACATGGTGTTTTTCCAGAACAGTCCCTTCGTTTTTCGAGTTTAAAGTTCTCGTTGTCTTTCGTTTTGTACATAATTTCCTTTACTAATCAATAATGTTTGTAGCAGTATTTTTAGTTGCGCTTGCTTTTATATCTTTTATTTTTATTTTTAATACAAAACACAATTTAACACCGAAAGTGCAAGTAGTCAATAGCAAAATATAAAATTTTCAAAATAATTTCAAAAATTTATAAATTTAAGGTATTTTGTGTCGAAAAGAATGATTAACAAAAGTTTTCTAATTGTGTTTTTTATTCTTTTTTATTTTTGGCATTACGAGTTCAAGGCTCATGTCAAGCAGACTAAAAATAGTTGTCTTATCGATAGAGCCATCTAGTAAAACTGTTATCCAATTATCACGGTTCATATGGTATGCAGGGAAAAATCCGTTTTGCATAAGCAAGAGTTCGAGAAGTTCTTTTTCACATTTTACATTTAATACATCAATCTTGTTTGTGCCATCAAGACCGATTTTATCTTGTGTAATGTCCATAATTGCGGCGTACCATTTTTTATTTTGCGGACAGCGAAAAATGGCGAAATTAGGAGATTTATTCCAAAGGTATTCAGGTTCGTGTCCATTTGTTTGTAATGCGTATTTAAAAACATCTTTGCGAAATGCACCTGACTGTACTTTTGTGTTTTCTTCTTTCATCTTTTGACCTTTTATTTTGAAATTATTTATCGTAAATACAAGATAAGTAACAATACATTAATTGCATGTTATCACAATTATTTAATAAAGTACAATTAATTTGAATTAAATACTAAAATCTCAAAAAATCTATTGACTTGAAGGCTGTAATTTAATATTATAATACAACAAGATTTTTATTTCTGGTAGAAGCATAAATTTGTTAATATAAATATTTTTTGACTTTTATTTATAATTCAATAAAAGACTTTTTTATTACTCGCGAAAAAAGTTTTTTATTGAGCCTAAACACTATATTAAAAAATAAATTTAAAAAGAAGGTTTAGAGATTATTTATGAAAAAATATGTATACGAAATTCGCAATGTCGATTGCGCACAATGTGCTAAACATCTCGAAACGGCAATTTCGCGAATAAAGGGTTTTGAGAATGTGAGTTATAATTTTGCTACGATGAAATTGACATTCGAAACTGATAGAACTGACGACTTTTTCCCTGACTTAAAGAGGGCAGTGTATAACAGTGAACCTGATGCTCAAATTATCCACGACAATGCACAGCATCGCGCGCATCGTAAGATTTTTACAGTTGATTTAATACTCTTTTTAGTTGGTGCGATTATTGGTTTTATTGGCTTTTTGGTTCCTATGCCAGTTACGGCAAAAATTGTATTAATCAGCGTAGGCGTTGTGTTTTTGCTATTTAAAACTGCTTATAAAGCGGGCGTGCAACTTTTTAAAAATAAGACTATTGGCGAAAATTTCCTCGTAACTATTGCTGTTCTTGGCACTTATGGACTTGGGCTATTCAATACGATAGTTGAAGAAGGTTATGAGGCGCTTGGTGAAGGCATTGAAGAGTGTTTGATGGTTATAATACTATATAGCATTGGCAAAATGCTTGAGGCAAGCGTGCTCGCTTCATCGCGCAAAAGTATTAGTAATTTGATGGAAATTCAGCCAGATTTTGCAATGCTCGTTCACGGCGACCACGAACACAAAGTTCCACCACAAGATGTTAAAGTGGGAAGCATCATAAAAGTTCGACCAGGTGAGCGAGTTCCACTTGATGGAATTGTCAAAAGCGGAAGTGCGAGCGTTGATACTAGCCATATAACTGGTGAAAGTTTGCCTGTTAGTGTGAGCCAAAAAAGTAAAATTTTAGCAGGAACGATTTTGCTTGATGGCGTGCTTGAAATCGAAACTACAAGCGTATATCAAGAAAGTGCTGTCGCACGCATTATGGACTTGATTGATAATGCAAACGATAAAAAGAGCAAGACGGAAACATTCATTAATAAGTTTGCAAAATGGTATACGATTGCTGTAATCGCTCTTGCGGTTGTTGTGTTCTTTGGTTCGTGGGCGTTTGGTTTACCACTTACGCAAGGTATTTATTATGCGCTGATTTTGCTATTTATTTCATGTCCGTGCGCGTTCGCAATTTCTGTGCCACTTGCATATTTTAGTGCATTAGGAAGGGCAAGCAAGAACGGCATATTAATTAAAGGTAGCAACTATTTAGATATTTCAGCAAAATTGAAAAAAATCATTTTCGATAAAACAGGTACGCTAACAACAGGGCAGTTTGTTGTAAAAGATATAATTACACTAGACACAAAGTACTCGACACAAGATATTTTAAAATTTGCTGCACTTGGTGAGCAGAATTCTATCCACCCGATTGCGCGCGCAATTCAGCATCGCGCTCACAGTGTAAAACTTGAAAGTGTTTCTGATTTCGTAGAGAATAGTGGCAAGGGTGTAAGTTATACTTATAAAGGTGATGTCGTTTTTGTTGGAAATATTTCGCGCGACTCGACGGATGATTTAACAAGTATTCAAGTAATGATTAATGAAAAGCCTGTCGGTAAAATATTGCTAGCGGACTCATTAAAAGAGAACTCTGTTGAAGTTTGTGACTATTTGAAAAAGCAGAATGTTAAACTTGCAATGTTGAGTGGGGATAATAATCAAGTAACCGCTCATGTTGCTCATGCTCTCGGTATTGATGAATATAAGTCTGGGCTTACTCCCGAGCAAAAATACGCTCTGCTTGAAGAAGATTTAAAAAATGAAAAGGCGAATGAGTATATCGCTTTTGTGGGCGATGGTATAAACGATGCACCCAGCCTTTCGCGAGCAGATTTAGGTATTAGCATGGGGCTGTCGGGTAGCCCTGCTACTGTCGAGGCAAGTGATATAGTTGTTGTTGATGACGACCCAGGCAAAATTAAAGATTTGCATAAATTATCTAAATTTACTCGTGGAATAGTTTGGACAAACATTATATTTGCTCTTGTAACAAAAATAGTAATAATTGTTCTTGAATTGTGCGGAATTTTCAGCGAAGGCATGCTCGTTGCAGTATTTGCAGATGTTGGTGTAACGCTACTTGCTATTCTCAATTCGTTGAGATTGCTCAAATATAATTTCGGCAAAAAACGAGTAAAAAAAGAGAAAATAGTAACAGTAAATTAGTTGTAATTAGGCAATAAATAATTCATATAAAATAGTACTATGCAAATTAAGCATTAAGTACTATTTTTTTGTTTTTATGTATTTAAAAGGTACTACTCTGCGTAAAATGATATGCATAGTATTGTCTTGTGTATTTTAATATGAATTACTTTTTTGATAGGAAAACGAAAAAAGCACCCGCGCACGAGGTGCCTTTTTGTTTAAAAGGAAAGTTTTATTATGGAATATTAAATTATATTGCATGGCGTGTTGCCTGTCGCCACACATACGAAAAGAACCGTATTTTCGGAAGGGAGCGAAGAGGTTAATTTATTATGTTTAAAAGGTAGGTTATTTGTATTCTGTTTTTTGTATTCGACTGCCTTGAATTAATAAGCAGTCCGCAGTAGAGTTTGAGGTAGATGAAACACCTTCTGCACTAATGACTATTTCGGAGTTAATAACAGCCATGTTGTCGGTGGCAACTGTGCGCCCCGTTGCAGAGATGTCAAGTTTTGCGTTGAACAATTTTAATTTTTTAGTTACGATACCGTCGCCGCCTAGAGCAGTTACTATCAGGTTGCCCTTCCCGCTGAAAGTAAGGCTGCTAGGGCAGTTTATAACGCCGTCGACATTTGACAAACTGTCAATTAGATAATTTTCGGTATCGTCGAGTGCAGTAATCGAACAATTTACGCAATTTTCTGTAAATGAAATGCACGCACCTTTGTTAGAAACTATTTGTGCATTATCGAGCAATAATTCAACATCTTCGTTAGTCGCATCAATTATGATATTGCCTTCAAGTGCGCCAAAAAGTTTGTATTTACCGTCTGATGTAATATAAAGCGTGTTGTTTTCGAAAGTTGCGTTTTTTGTTGATTTTTGCTTACTTAGGTCGACATCAATAATTTCGGTTGTGCGCTTCGTCACCAAATCATTGAGATTTATAAAAGCATGTATTTTGTCGCGATAGAGAATGCATTTTGCTTTTGTTTCGTCATTTGAGATGTAAGCATTAATAGTAAACGGCAAAGTTAGAAGTTGTTTAATTTTCATGTTTTTTTACGCTCCTTTGTTCCAAAAATACACGCACATTTTAAGGCGCATATGTGAAAACAATGTGAAAATAAACAACATTTTTAAAATTTTTTAAAAATTTTTTGAGTTCCATAAATGAGAGCAATTATAATAAAAAATACAAAATTTACAGTTAGGGAACTAATTGACTATTTGATTTTATAATTCGTCTAAAAGTTTTGCTTTTTTATTATTGAATTCTTCTTCGGTTATGACTCCAGCGTCATACAAATCTTTAAGTTTTTTTATTTTATCCAAAGAATCGCTTTGCTTTAATATTGTTGTATTATTAATATTTCGTATATTTTCTTGATGGTTATTTCGGTATTGAATAATTTCTTGTTCTATGGTGTCAGCCCAAGTTTTTCTATCAAAAACTGAAAAGGTATAAATGTTTTGGTCTTTATCAAAAACTTCTATTTGTCCCGACATTAAACTAATCTTTCCTGATTGACATCTGGTGAGTTGACCTAGATTTAAGTCGATTACAGTTTTCCCACCAAAGTTAAAACCGTGTGCTTCAAAAATAAGACGATAATTAGTTAAACAAAGTGTACCACCCAAGGTATTTACTCGGCTTTTTATAAAATTTGCTTTTCCTTGTTTTATAATTTTTTCATTATTTAGTAAATTCATTTTAACTCCTTACTCAACCCAAGTGTGACCGCACTTTTTGCATTGATAGGCGTGTTTATCGTTTTCGGTTGCATTTACTAATTTATCTAAAAAACTTCTTTCTAATTTTCCTAAATCTTTAATGGCATAATTTTTGCATTTTGGACATTTTGATGGTATGGACATTTGTTTTCTCCTTTTTATATTAGTTCTTTGTGTGTTCTTTAATTAAATTTATAGCCCATTGTTCAGCCTGTTTGCTTTCTTCTATGACAAATTCTTGACCACGCGAAGTCGATTGAAAATAATCGCCTTTGTCGCTTTTTTCGCTGTGGTACGAGATTTTTAATTCCTTTAACTCGGGCGGTAAATTCCATTTTGAGAGTGATTTGTCTTTTGCGGTAAGGATTAAATCTTCTTTAAAATCAAACATTCCGTAGCCTTTTATTGTGTCATCAAAAGTACACTTTTCGCGCGCTACATAAATGCAGTTATTTTTGACATCTTTGTATTTTTCAGCATTCCAGTGTGGTTGTAATTTTATCCACGGATACTTTTGTTCTATTTCCGCCCGTCGTTCTTTGTCACGCCCTTGCGGATAGATTATTTCTCCAATTTGTAAATAGCCAAATATTAAGTGTTTGTCTTGGTCTATGGTAATTAATTCGTTATTTTCAGCTTTTTTAAACGAAAAACGACCGAAAAATATGAATAAATCATTTTCTTTTACCTTGTGATGTTCATTTTCCAGGTGCGTTTGCGACGCCTTAATCTGCCCGACAGAACCTAAGAATTTCGGATAGTTGGACGGTTTAGGTATATTGGGGGCTTCGTTGCAATTAAAAAAATCTGATATATTCGGGTCGGCGTGGCAATGGCGTCTAGGCGGCGCGCCGTTTTCTGATAAATAATTTTTAATTAAATTGTTGGTATTTTTGTCTTTTGAAAAATGAATATTATTATAGCATGCTTCATCCGCTATATAACTTGATTTTTCGTCATACGGAATAGGTATCATATAGATTTTTCCTCGTCCGGTGTCGTCCATAATAACTAAATTCGATGCCTTGCTGTTTCCACTATCAAGCCCTTTTCTGCTTAAAATGATTCTCATATTTCCTCCTTTAAATAAAAAATATCATACTATGCATATATAAGCAAACAAATACATGAATAAATGCAAAAACATTTCATGTTATGTAATTTTTACAAGTTCTATGAAACATAATAAAGCCTAAGAATTATAATATTAAAGTCGTTTTTGTTTTGAATTTTTTATATTTTTTAGTATACTAATCCTATATTAGGAGTAAAAAGTATGAACAACCAAATCACAAAGCCGACAAAGTTATTAAGTGATGACGGCGACTTAATTGAAGCAGGTTATGCTAAATCTATGCTTTTTGAGTATGACCGTAACAAAATTGCTGCGAACCCATGGCGCATAAAGGAATGGGACTATTATCTTATATATAATGATAAATTCGCTGTCGCGCTTACGGTGGCGGACAATAGTTATATGGGAATGGTGTCTGCATCAGTCATTGATTTTACGGTGCCAAAAGAAAAAACTGTTAGCCCAATGTTTTGGTTTCCTTTTGGCAAGACGAATCTGCCCACGACGAGCAAGACGGGGGATACGAAATATCGTAATAAGCGCGCCGATTTTGAATTTAATAATTTTGATGGTAAGCGCCGTTTAAAAGCATCAATAAAAAATTTTGATGGCGATAAAGATTTTATTTGCGAATTTACTTTATCTAATGAGCCACCTGAAAGCATGGTAATAGCAATTCCGTTTAACAAGCAAAAACACTTTTATTTAAATCAAAAAATAGTAGGTTTTAGAGCAAAAGGGTTTGCTCAAGTCGGTGATGAGAATATAAATTTTGATGATTCCAATACCTTCGCTATTCTTGATTGGGGGCGTGGTGTCTGGACTTATGAGAACACATGGTATTGGAGCAGCGCGGCGGGTGAGATTGATGGCCATTCCTTTGGTTTCAATCTTGGCTACGGTTTTGGAGACACCTCAAAAGCCACCGAAAATATGCTTTTTTATGACGGCAAAGCGCACAAACTTGACGACATTCAGTTTGTTATTCCTACTAAAAATGGGGAATTAGACTTTATGGCGGAATGGAAATTTGTTTCGGCAAATGGTCGTTTTAATGCTACATTTACGCCTATTATAGATAGACATTCATTTACAAATGCGCTTGTTTTAAGCAGTAATCAGCATCAGGTTTTCGGGCGATTTAATGGTACTGCAATTCTTGATGACGGGAAAGTTATCAAAATGAACGACTTTCTAGGCTTTGCCGAAAAAGTCGACAATAAGTGGTAATTTAATCCTTTTAAATAGGGGGCTAAATTTTTGGCCCCCTATTTTTTGTAGATTTTATAGTAGTTAGTAGAAGAATAAGACTCGCTTTGCCTGCAAATTTTAGTGATGATAAAATAACTTTATCCATAAAAGATTTTTTACTTTTCAATTTCATTCTCCTTATATTTTAAAATGAATTCATAATATCATTTATCATATTCATTAGAACAAGATAATATATTAGGCCGATAATCACAGCTAAAATTATTGCAGTTCCAAAACCCCAACCCCAACCTTTTAGAAAAGAACTACGTTCTTCATCATCATCTTTATAAATTAAAAGTCCAATTACTAGACCTAAAAGTGCGATAAAAAAACCACAAACGAAACCGACACCAGTTTTTGAGCCACTGCTACTTTTCTTTTTTCTAGGCTCATATTCTTGTTGATAGTGCGAATTTTGGTAATAATTAACTTCACGCCTTAATCGCTCAATTTCTCTATCTTTGTCGTCATTTGAAAAATTATTTTTGATAGAATTTGAGTAAGTTGAAGTTGACAAACTTCTATCTGCATAATCGTCGTTGTTTACATTATTTTTTTTGTTAATTTCTTTCATTTTATCATTTTCGTATGCATTGAGCAATCTTTGAAATTCAGCGTCATCCATAACAAAACTTTCTCCTTTGTGTGTTCTTGTTTTATTATATTCTTACAATAGTAAGAAGTCAAGTATTTTTTCTTACTTTTGTAATATTAATATAATATGATTAACGAAAGTTTCGGGGAAATTCTAAAGGCACTACGACTAGAAAAGGGTGTGGGGCAGGTTGAACTGGCTGAAAAAATTGGTGTAAGCAAGGGAATTATTTCGTTGTGGGAAAATGGACTGCGCGAACCGACTTTAAATTCTTTAATAAAACTATCACAATATTTTGATGTAAGCATTGATTTTTTGGCTGGGTTGGAAAGTTAGCATAAATTATAAAAAATTTACTCGATAAACTAATTAATAAACAAATTATTAAAATATACAAAATTGAAATTTCATTCTTAAGGTTGAACAAAAAGAATAAACAAAAAAGGGTAGCAAGTGCTATCCTTTTATTGTGCTTATTTGAAAGCTAAAAATTGTGTTACTAAAACTTTACGCTTTTTTGATGTGATAATGTTTGATTTCGGTCGGGCGGGTGATTGCTTTTTTATTCTTTAAAACAATTGATTTAAATTCGATTAATTTATTTACACGAGTAGAAGGCAAATCCGCTTTTAGTTTTGTTAATTGAGTATCCAAATCTTTGCGTTTCTTTTCAAGATTTTTAATTTTCTTTTGCTTTGATTGTTTATGAATTTTTGAAAAAGCATTTGCATCAAATAGACTTAGATGTTCAATTTTGGGTTCTGCTTTAGGTTCAATTCTTTCAGGCAAGGGCTCTTTGTTAAAAGGTAGTGTGGGCGTTTCTGTGCGCATATGTACTTCAAGTTGATTGTACGAAAGCGAAATACCGTTACGCTTAAATTCGTTGTAAACATGCTCCATTATGTAATAATAAACAGACCAGTAAGGCGCCTTTGTTTTGCATGAAAGGAATAAACTCATTCCAGAATCTTTAAAGTATTTTAAGTTTACGCTGGGAGCGGGGTCAAGCATAATGTTTCCATTACTGTGGCAAACATCAAGGATAATCTTTTTTGCTAGCTCTATGTTTGTTTCGTAAGCGACATCAAAAGTCATTTCAACAAAACGGCTGCCTTGAGTCGTGTAGTTGATAAGTTCCGAGCTCATAATTGTTGAGTTTGGAATAACAATAGTTTTGTTGTCCGAGGTAATGATTTCGGTATTCATTATTTTAATACTGTTCACTGTTCCTTCAAGGTCATCTACTTGAATGTAGTCGTTTTGCTTGAAGGGTTTTGTGGTAATTATAATCATACCACTAGCAACATTTGCAAGGCTGTCTTTCAAGGATAGCGCAACTGCAGCACCCGCAGTAGCAAGAACTGTTACAAGTCCTGTAATAGGTATGCCAAACATCTGTAAAACCGCGAAAATTAATACCATATAGAGTAATACTTTCACAATTGAGCGTATAAAACCTTGTGCAATGCGCTCTAACTTCGTTTTTGCAAGTAATTTTGCAACAATTTTGTTAATGATTTTGATAACAATTAAACCAACAATCAAAACAAGAATTGCATAAAGAAGTTGTAAGCCATTAGTTGCAAAGAAGTTTACTACGCTGGTCCAAATTTCGTTCCAATCCATTTTTTCACCTCTTTTGTATATTACACCTTAATTATAGACCAATTTAACAAAAAAGGCAATACTTTAATTGAATAAAGTATGCCTTTAAATTCGCAAATCAATTAGATTTTTTGATTTTTTAATTTTTTTGAACATTTTATTAGAATTTAAAGTAAAATAGCATTGCGAAAGTATCGTTCTGCGAATGTCGTAACCATGTCCGTCATTGCTTTTTAATTTTAGATTTTTGCTGTATTTGCAATTTGCGCAAGTATTTTTAAAAAGCGTTTTAAAAGGGCAGTGCGCGAAAGTCATTAGCGAGTGTTTGCCATATGCAAATTGATAAAAATTGTTGCAAATTTCATTAATTTCTTTGCTTAAAATAATCTCATTTACGCCGAGTGAGCGGAGAATTTCCGCATCGAAAATATTGTGTACATTCATGCCGAGCCCTGCTATTATTTCGTGTCCAGAATTTGCAAAAATTAGACCTGATAAATTGTTAATTACAAGCGGAATATTTACGGGTATTTTTTCTATAATTTCGCTTAAAATTTTGAAGTCTTTTTCGTTTGATATTATAGGTAGTTCAAGCGCAACGGCAGGGGAGAATGTCAAATTAGCATTTGTTAATTTGTTGGTTTCTTTTATGCTATTTTTCTGAATATTTTTAGCCGAATTTATTTGATTATTTTCGGTTTTGTTTTTAAAGATATTGTCTAAATTATTTATCAACTTTTCCACATTTTCGAGTGTATATTTTTGTGGTGAAATTATAATTAAATCTTTGTTTGTAAGTGTGAAAGTGTTTTGAACATAGTTAAAATTATTAGTTTTTTCTGTATTATTAGAGATTGAGTTATTACTATTAAATTTTGCTTCTTTTGATACTACAGTTTGTTGTGATATGGCGATTAAATTATTAATGCAATCTTCATCAATAATGTACATATTTTCATATTTACTAGCAAAATTTGTATGCATAGTACTTAAAATTTGTTGCATAGTATCAGTATTATGCATGGTTTTTAATGAATTTTGTTGTTTTTCTATTAGTTTTTGTTCGTATTTGTTTATAATTTTTTCACGAAGTAGGGCGACACAATCGCGGCGCGTTTGATTTAAAACGGACTTTGGTAAAAATACTTTTTCGGCATTAATTTTTAAATTTGTTAATACAAAATCAGTGTCATTTAATTTGTTAATTTGTGCGTGAATTTCTTCGGGGGTAGTCGGCGCATTTTTTGCTTCTTCTATAATAAAATTACTTACGATTTCAGCGGTTATCTTTTCATTATTTTTTGTGTAAGAAAATTCAATTTTTAAAGGCTCGTTTATGTGCGCAAAAACAGCGCCAGAAATCTCTAATTTTTTAACAAAATTTATTAAATTATCTTCGTTTATTTTATCAAGTGTGCGATAAACATTATAACCTTTTTGAGCGCGCGATTTTGAATAAATACGGTAAAGATTATTGCCTAATTTTTCAACATTTCCAACGCCCGCACTTGCGCATTCTTTGTTGTTTGTATCAAGGAATTTTAAACCGTCGCCCGAATGAATTTCGGCTTCGCTTTTTATTGTGATGCGGAAAAGGTCTTTAAAGGGCTCAACATTTTCGACTACGCCTATTTTTTCGCCTAAATGATTTTGAATTTCTGGGTTTATTATATTGTCGGGTGTGCCAGCATCTAGGTAAGCACGAGTGTTAAATTCACCGCGAGAAAAAACTTTCTTTAAATTGTGAATTTCGTCTTTAAAGTCGATTTTCCCATGATTTTTATGTAAATTTAATGTTTTTTTATCATTTTTGAGTATTTTTTCGTTGCATAGTACTGTGTTTTGTGCTTTTGTGTTTTGGTAAGCAGTGTCATTATTTTTATTTATTTTATTATTTTCGTTTGTATTAATATTAAGGTTTAAACTGGGTGGGAATGATATCGCATCAACTGCGCGGCGATAACTTTTAACACTTTGCGCCACATACGCCGCGCGGCGAAGGCGGCCTTCTATTTTTAGACTATCAACACCAGCATTTTTTAGTTCTGCTAAATTTTCAATCAAACACAAGTCGCGCGCAGAAAGCAAAAAGCCTTCGCCGATATTCTTTTCATCAAGGTATGCGGTGTAGGGAAGTCTGCAAAGTTGCAGGCACTGTCCGCGATTGCCACTTTTGTCGTGTTCGAGTGCGCTTAAATAGCAATTACCACTAAAAGACACGCATAAAGCCCCTTGCACAAAGTATTCAATTTCGAGCCCTGTCGCTTGCTTGATTGCGGCGATGTCGGCGAGTTTAGTTTCGCGAGATAACACAACACGCGAAAATCCTAATTCTTTTGCAATGCGTGCGCCCGCTACATTGTGAATACCTAACTGTGTGCTGGCGTGAATTTCGGCGCCGAGTTCGCGCAAGATTTTTGCAACCACTAAATCTTGCACGATAAATGCATCGGGTTTATATGAGATTATCTTTTTTGCAAATTCAATAAATGCGGGTATTTCGTTATCAAAAAGTAGGGTGTTGGTTGTTATGTAAACCTTTACACCGAAAAGATGAGCGCATTCAATGTAGTCGCGAATGTTATCAAGATTAAAATAGGTCGCTTTTGCGCGAGCGTTAAAGTCGCCTAAGCCTAGATAAATTGCATCGGCGCCATTATTTATTGCTGCATTAAAAGATGCATCATCGCCGCAGGGTGCTAGTACTTCCATTTTTTTTTGCTCCTTTTACACAAAACGCGGGAGTGTTTTGTGTGAATTAGCAATTAGCAATTAGCAGTTATTGCGCACTCCGTGCGATTTTCTTTATAAACATTACACAAAATGTATATAGATATTATTTATTTGATTTATTTAGATAATTCAAAATTTCCTAGTGTAAAGTAAATTAAAATAGTATAAGTGGCTGGAAATTTTGTCCTTAACTGCTCCTTGCTAATTGCTCATTGCTAATTATTTAAACGCCTTGGCGTTTAATTACATATAACTGTGGTCGTGTCCGTTTTCGCGTTCTTCTATTTTTGTTGTGTGGGCTTGTAACATTTCGTTATATTCGTTCTCTTTTTGTGCTAACTCCATGAAAGAGCGTGCGTTGTAAAAGTTGCAATAACTTTGTTTATTGTTAGTATAAACATATCCGCCAGCAGCGAGAACTGCAGCTGCACCGAGCGTGATTGAGTTCAGTAAAATAGACGAACCGTTTAAAAGGTCGCTAGCAAGGTTTACTGCACTAACAGCACCCGCTCCGCCAGCAATCCCGTAAGTTATATAGCGTAAAATACTTAAACCTAGAATAGCTGAATTATTATATTCTATGGTATCCTCAATTTCGGCCTTTTCTTGTGCAACTCGCTCAATTTCATCGTCGGTTACATCAAAAAGTTTGTTATTTACTAAAACATAATGGGGCTTTTGTTGTATTTCTTCGTTTTCGTCTGCTTCATAGTCAGTATCGTCAATGATAGGTGCGGGTTCGTTTTTGTGAAAGAATTTCATAATATATCTTTCCTTTAATGGTTTTTTAAGATTTTAGTATGCAAAAATTGAGTTTTGTTAATTAAAATCAAAGTTTGTTTTTTGCTACTTCCTTCCTATATAATATATTATAGCATATTAGTATTATTTTTGCAAGGGGGGAACGCGCGGAGCGCATAGCGCGCTTCGCGCGAATTAGCAATTAGTAATTAGCAATGAGCAATTTATGACTGCTAACGCAATATTATCTAATTATTAGGGGCTTGCGCGCTAGCGCACAATAACTCCTAATTCCTAACTCCTAATTTAAGATTTTATGGAAAATTTTGTAAATTGTCCATAAATTTAGTTTACAAAAGTGCAATAAAAATGATAAAATTAGATATCAAATCTTTGGAAAAGATATGAAATTTAATAAAAGGAGAGAGATAAAAAGAAATGACGAAACGGATACGGCTAATGAGTATAATCATTAGCATCGTGTTGTTGTGTTCGGCAGTCATTGGAGTAGGTACATATTTAGTCATTAACGAGATAAACAAAAGTAACGCCTATCGAGGTACAGAGAGTAGTATTTCCGTTGGTAATTTACTTACAGATGATGGAACAAGCATGAATGTCGACACATTCAATACGCTTATGACGCACCTTGATGCAATAGGTAGTGTATCAAGAGTGCAAAATTCGAACGATATCAATGGCGGTAACCCCTTAATCTTCCAAATGGGCGAAGTAAACGGTAACAAGATATACTGGCAAGTAGTCTACCGCACAAAAGACTATATAACTGTTTGGATGACGGAGCCATATACAGCGGAATATTTTAACCGCAGTGGAAGTTCAATTAACAATAGTGATTTAGCGGGGTACACCACGGGTAAATATAGCAATTACGGAAACTACTCACAATCGGTTATACGAGATGTAACGCTGGGAATATATAATGAAATGTTAACTTCTTATTCAGCATTATCAAGTTTTATAGTATCGCCACAAACTATGGCAACAAGCACGGGTATAGACTGGCAAAGTGTACAGGATTATAAAAAGGTAACTGGTTCAGTTAATTCAACAACAGATGGACTAGGCGCGCAATCTAGTAGCAGTCAGGGTTCAAATCTAAATAACTACTGGGGCTGGACATACAATAGTTGTATGAGTGATATGTTTTGGATACCTAGTTATATAGAAGTTCATTATAATTCGACAGCGTACGACTCAGACAGTTGGCCAGGGGATACAGGCGGTCGTGGCTTATGGGCATTACCAAATGAAGAAAAAGGATTTGACAATAGTAGCACAGCGCTTGATGGCACTAGCGGAGTAAATTCATATTGCTGGCTGCGCTCCGGCTCTCGTTAGTCGGCTGGTCTGCTCGAGGTTCTCCTCGGGCGCGTTTTTTTATTTTCGGGTGTTTTTGCGTGGTGTCGGCGTCCGTCCTGCCGCTCACATCTCGTTATCATCGCTGGCTGCGTTAGCAGGCAGCGAAATCTCCGCGAGCGTGGCGAGCGCCGCAGCCGATAGGCTGCAAGTTACTCAAAGCGATGATATGTACAGTGAAAACGACCCTGCAATAACTATAACATACACCGCAAACAACAACTATTACATAAATTCCATTACTATAAACTCGCAAAACATTGCTCTCACAAATACCAGTGAACCAGCCTCTTATTCAAGTATGACGGGTACACAGTATAAAGTATGGCGGAGTGGTGCGAGTGTGGTCGAAATTCGGCTGATAAACTGTACCGAAAATGTGGCGGTGGTAGGTGATGTAGGGCAAACGCTAACTTACACCACCGCCGCGAATGTGTCTATTTCAAGTTATACTCGAAATACATACGACACCACTACTGCAACAATCACAGGAACGACTACCGCAACATACTCGCCGCAATTTTCGTATGGCGGGAGTACGGTTACTTTATATAGTACGAGCGGAAGCGGGACGGTTGGCGGAATATCGTACAGTTATAGTCGCAGCGGAACAAACAACACGAATTTTTCAATTAC
>CALWEW010000001.1 GCA_944377415.1 uncultured Clostridia bacterium | reverse complement strand
CGCGTTTACGCGCTGCTAGAGCAAAGGGTTTTACCCTAATTTGAAAAACCACGGGGTATACCCGTGGATTTTTATTTCAGCATATTTAAAAAATTGATTCTATTATTACATTTTTAGTCAATTATTTACAGTTTTTATCTTTAACAAACACTTTGTTGTTAGTTTAGTTTAACTTAATTCTTTTAGTTTTATTTTGTTTCATTTATTTATTATCTTTAATTTAGTTATGCGTGTGCTTGTCTTTCGGTGGAGCGAAGCGACACCGACTTGTATCAAGACAAGCACACGTCTCAGTGCCAAATGAATTATAATTGAGCTAATAAAAAATCAATTGATTTTTTTAACTCTGTATCTGTAAAATAATAATTCTTTCCTGTATTAGGATCTTTGGCTTCAGGATGATCTATTTTATTTCTAATAAATGTTGGTAAAGTTTTATATATAGTTTTCGAACCATTGTTATGTAAATGCTCCCACCGTTTGAATTGAATAGCATTTAAACTGGCTAAATAGGTATCAAATTGTCCAATAGAAGATTCAAACCAATTGTTTACGTTATTAAATTTTTGTTGTAATAATCCATATAACAGAATATGAAGTTCGGGAGTAACGATGCCAAAGGAACGATAGATAATCTCCAAATAGGAATTAGTTTTGAATTCATTACCTCTAAATTTAGATAATGAAGTATAGCCACTTTCATCTTTTTTCGCAACAAAAATATTTGTATCATTTTTATTATATTCAACAGTGCTTTTTATTATATACTCACTATGCGTTTCAATTATTACTTGACAAAAATATTTACAAAAACTAAAGAATTTCATTAACTTTTTTTGAGCTTCAGGATGTAAAAAAATTTCCGGATTCTCTATTATAATTGTGGGATTCCCTTCCAACAACACCGCACCTAAACATGTAATAACTACAGGAAGCAAAAAGCTATATCCAGAACCTGTATTTATGGGTCTTATTCTAGAATTCCCATATAAAAGGACATACTGGTTTGTCCTATCAATAGATGAAATAGATATATTTTCTTTTGTAATATACTCTATCCAAAATCTTACATGTTCAATAAACTTCCTATTTTCAGATATGGTAGAATTCTTATAATTTTTATTAAACAAGTTCATATATTTCGGACTTAACAAATCATCTTTGTGATTGTAAAGAAACGAAATTGTCTCAGCGCCATCAGAGCCAAACAAATAATTACCTTTTTGATAAGTGTCCATAACACCTGTTCGAATTGAAGATAGATAAAAGATAGATTTTTCAAATTCAAAGTCTTTTTCATTTTTCGCATTAACAATTAATAAATTATCTTGATTCAATGTGAGATCATCATTTCTTTTGTAAATTAAGGTTTTCTTTGAATCATCTCCATATAAAGAAATCTTAATTTCACCATTTTGATTGTTATTCTTCAATTCTTCATAATTGCCAATTTTAATTATTTCTCCATCAGCATCTTTCCCATTTGTATTATTTTGAGAACATAGAAGAATAGAGTGGATAATGGAGGTTTTTCCACTTGCATTTTCACCACATAAAATATTCAACTTTTTTAATTTAATATCTAGTTTACTAATAGATTTAAAATTATTTATCTTAAGTTGTTTTATCACTTTATTCTCCTATTAAATTCTTTATAAATTTCAAGCGCTCCTCTATATTTTCCTTAGAGTCTCTATGATATTTTATATTTTTTTCAAATGTTGTTTCTCTATCCTTATTGTCCATCTTGTTCCAATGTAGATATTTATTATAAATCTCTTGTATCTCTTGATTTGATTTGTTTTTTGCTGCATCTACAATTATTAATGTCATTTCAAAAAGAACCATGTTTATAGGTAGTTTACTGTTTAATCTAAAAGCAGTATTTTTAAATATCATTTTAGATCTATTATAAGTTTCAATAAACTCATTTTTCATTTTTTCAATAGTCTTATCTTCAAATGAATTTATCATAATCATGATTTTTGATAAAAAATCAGATATAGATTTAAATTCTACAGGTTTGTTCCTGCATATACAATCATAATAATATTTCATAGCAAAAAATCTTAAAACTATATATTTGTCTTTCATCCTTTTCTTATCTATTATCTTATTGTCCCCACTATAGAAATCCGATATTTCATTCAAAAGCTCAGTGGATTTTCCATGATGAATTGCATTTCTTATTTCTTGAGCATTTAATTTTGCTCCTTTCGTATTTACTCTTTCAAAAGTTTCAATTATAAATGTTTCATCTGTACCATATCTTAGCTTAGCAATATGAAGGCTTCTATCCTCAATTTTAGATCTATATTTTTCCTTCTCACCAATTAATTTTGAAAATTTATAACCATTTAATTCTTTTAAAAGCGATAGACCTTGCAACTTAAATCCTTTCTTCTCATCCATAAATTCAAATAAAGTAGATAGTCTTTGTCTACCATCTATAACAATCAAATTTCCTTTACTATCTTCAGACAAATAAATACTCGGGATTGGTATATTTAAAATTATACTTTCAATAAAAAGACTTTTATCTTTTTTACTCCATATGTCATCATATCTTTGATAATACGGACTTAAAATTAGTGCATTTTCTAAGTTGCCATTTTGAGCTCTGTCAAATTTTCTTTTTAGGTCTGACACAGATAAATAAATATTATCTGGTTCTGCATTCTTAAAATTTAAATTTTCTACATAATTTTCTTCTCTAAAATCATCATTATTCTCTATATTTGAAGAATACATATCGGGCTGGTCATTTGTTTCTTCTGATAGATAATTTAACCCATCATTATTAATTACTAATTTACCATTAATGTTATCTACATACTTGTCTATACTCTTATGGGATATCAAATTCCTAACTTTTTGCGAAAAAACATCATCATTTCTTCCTTTTAAAATTTCAACATCTCTGCCTGTTGGTTTTAACTCTTGCCTTAATAAAGAAATTAATTCAGTTGTTGACAATCCTTTTGATTGTTCGGCAACTAACTTTAATGCAGGTATTATCAATTCTTTTTCTGTTATAGGTTTGTTCATATTGTTCCTCCTTAATAATTCATTATAATTAGATGTTTTACATCTTTTTTATTCCTATTTTTAAAACTTACAAAATAAGTTTTATCTTCTTCTATAATCCGCAATCCTTTATTCTGATACAAAGTTTCGATAAATGGTGTTTTCTTAATAATTAACATAAACTTACACTTACACTCATTTATTAAATAATTTGCCAACCTCTTTTGGTCGTTGCTATCAAAAGAATTCTTATCATATTCACTAAATGTTGTATCATATGGAGGATCCAAAAACATAAAATCATTTTTATTCATTGGAATCATATTTACAAAATCATAAAAGTCTTCTGTGAATAATTCTGTATGTTTTAATAAGTCCCTCACACTTTTTGATTTATAGTAGGACACTTTAGATTCTAATGATTTTTTGTTATAAGAAACTCCACCGTATGGAACATTAAACTCTCCATTTCTATTAAACCTAAACATAGACGAATAACAATATTCTCTAATGAATAAATATATTGCAACTTTTCTTGGCTTTGATAATCTATTATACTCATCAGGTTTATTATAAACATCTCTTAAATAGGTATAATATGCCGCTTTGATTCCAGCTTCTAAATTGTCTAACAATTGCTTGTTATCTAACCGTTCTTTTTTCTTTGTCTCATTTTTTTTAACTAATAAAAATTTAGAATATAAACATTTGGTTAAAAAGTCTTCAAACTTAACATTCTTTCTCAATGTAAACATTGGAACTTTATCTATCCCAATATTGATAATTTTTTCTAGTTCAGAATACATATTAATTTTTTCATCATTTCTAAAACTTATATAAAGATTCAATATTCTCTTATCTAAGGCAATATTTCTTAACTTATTCCAGTTTGATACAATAATATCTAGTTCTTTATAAAAGGTAACATTTTTTTCTTTAACATACTTATACAATAACATTAGTTCTTCTGATTTATCATTAATATAATTTACATCATTATTTAAGTAAAAATAAACTGCACCACCGCCAACAAATGGTTCAATATAATTATTAAATTGTCCGGGTAAATTTTTTACGATAATTTTTAATTCAGATGTTTTACCACCAGGATACTTTATTAGTGGTTTTAATTTAACTTGCTCCATAAAAACCTCAAAATTATTTTATAAATATAAATATATACTCATGTGCTAAAAGCAAAAAGTTATATTTTTGACTATTTGTTTTCCAAAAGCCTGTTGCCTTGCAATTGTGTTGCTCTTTGATGATGATTTCTTTTAACTTAAAACCAGCATTTATAAATCTTTGCATAACTTCAAAACCAAGCGGTTGAACCATTCCGTTTTTGCGAGTATCGCCCATAACAATTGCACAAAATTTATCTTTCTTTAAAACCCTATAACACTCGCTAGCAACTTTTTTAATTGCTACGAGAAAATCTTTATATTTTAAATGAGACAAATCACCTTCAATATTATCACTATATTTAATAATATCAGCATAAGGTGGGTGAGTGCAAATTAAATCAATACTTTCATTTTGAATATTCTTTAAATCACAAGCATTACCACGTTTAACTTTTATTTCATTATTAAATTCGCAATCAAAATCAAGTTTGCTCTTTGTAATCTCAACCGCTTTTGGGTTTATGTCAATGCCAATAGCATTGCGATTATTTAGCTTACATTCAATAAGTGTAGTTCCACCGCCAACAAATTGATCTAAAACTAAGTCATTTGGCTTTGAATAACGCAAAATTATGTTTTTTGCAACATAAGGCGAAAAATTTCCACGATATTTTGCATCATGCGTTGCCCATTTGCCACGATTCGGAAATGACCAAACTGTGTTAGTCTCTAATTCAAATTTTTTTTCCATTATATTAACCCATCTTTTTCAAGAGATTCTTTTAACATATTTCTGCCTGACCAATTCCAATATGTTATATCTTGTTCGATAAACATCCATTTAATCGCCAATAATACAATATAAACAGGGTGTTGATTGTCTAGATAATCTGTAAAATACATATTTTTAAATTCAGCTGAACTTATATCTTCTAAATTAAATAAGTTTAATAACGCATTTTTAACTTTTGAATACCCGTTAGGGTATTTTATCTTTGTTTGATGTAATATATTAAAAATATCACTATGACTAGGAATATGAAAGCCATTGTTATGTTTATTTTTAAATTTAATACCCTCTATGTCTACGCCAAAATCAAATCCTTTATTCAATAAACCAGGTCTTTTAATAATTATTTTATATTGCAAATATGTTTCGACTATATAATTATATTTTGATGTATTTTCCCCATTCCCAGTCCCGGCAACTTCATCTAAAAATAAAGTTACCATTTCTTTACGTACTGATGTACGATCATTTGATAATAATGTATGCAAAATTTCTCTTAAAGCCATATATTCTCCTAAATTAAAATTTCTCTTAATTTACCTTTTGAAAGTTCTTTAATGTTATAGATATTTTCCATTACATCAAAAGTTTCTTCTAAGTTATTTTTTGCTCCAGCCCAACCAAGTCCATCTGTTACCCAAACAAATGCAAATCCTTTTATGTTTTTAGATTCTTCTGCAATCATTTTATAACTTCTAGCAGTCTCATTAAGCTTAGAACCTGAACTGGAATAAAAATTTGTTTCAAAAGCATAAATACAATTCTGTGTTTTCACAACATAGTCAAATCGTTTTGCAACTTTTCCAAGATGAGATAGAGAAGATAAATCAATATTCCATTTTCTCTCAATGTCTTTCAGATACATTTCTTTAAAATATGTTTGGTTTAGTTTGAAACCTTCTTTTTCAATGAAGTCCTGTAAAACATCCTCCATTAAATGTCCGCCACGATTCTTTCTACCATTTGAACCAAGTCCAACTTCAACTCCCGTTGCATAATCAACCAAGTTGTTTACTAAATGATTAGAGATTAAATCAAACAAACCTGTTTTTCTCATAAAGCGTTTTAACAATTCTATATCATTTATATTAGTAAAATTGTATTTTAATTTTTCACCCTCATCAATAACCTTAATTTCTTTTTCTCTCACAGCAATCAAAAGAGGTAAACATTTTCTTATTTCTGGATATTTCTTAAATAACGCATCAAATTCGTTTTCAATATTTTTTGAGCCAATTAATGAATTTAAAATGTTTAATTCAACTTTAATTTTATCAATGTTTCTATAAACCACATTAAAATCAGTATAATATTCGTATGTAGCAATTGTATCTGTAAAATCTGCAAACCATTCTTTAAAATTTCTTTTCATAATTTTCTCCTTAATTTTCTTCATAAGCTTTTTGTAATAATTTTTTTGCCAATTCTATATCTTTTTCAGATTTAATTATTAACTGCAAGTCTCCACATCCCCAATGGCCAATATTTCTAATATCTCTTAATGAATCAGTTAATTGGTAATCATCAGGATTTAATTTGAAGTTTATAAGTATTTTACCTTGATAAATTTCCATTGTTGCAAAATTCTTAATCTTTTTAAAAGCCATATATAACTTTAAAGTATTATCAGAAACATCATCCCCTAAATTTAAAGCAAACTCTTTTAATTCATCAAAAATATTTTTAAATTTCAAAGGAGCATTTTCATATTGTTCAGAAAATGTTTTATCATTTATCTTTTTGTTTTGATTATCTTTTTCGGTTTCCAGTGGAGCAACTGTGTTTGAATTAAGTAATTCAAATAATAATAAATCATTGTCATATTTTTTGTATCTAATTAATGATACATTTCTATTAATTTGTTTAATTGCTTCTTCATCGTATTTATTGAAATCTCCAGCAATACAAATGACTCTTGGCATAGACCAATCTATTTCTTCAGCTTCTTCAATTCCTAATTTTTCAATTACTAGCAGTTTAAAATTTGCTTTATGTTCAAGCAACCAGTTTAAATAAAACAAACCTTGATTTATAACATTTTCATTAGAATGACATTTATATTCAAATATTACAGGGCAATTATTTTCATCTATTCCAATAGAATCCATTCTACCATTATCAATTTTATATTCACTTTGCAAAAATCTGACACCGAAAAAATCGTACATATTCTTTTCAATTATATTTTGTAATTCTTTTTCAATAGTCGCACTACTAGATTTAAGTTCTTTTATTTCATTTCCTAATTTAAATAATTTTAATTCAGCCATTATTTTCTCCTTTTGTAATTCATAACAACAATTTCTGTAATATCTCCACGTTTGTTTGCTTGACAATTTATCATTCTCTTTGCATAAACTCTTTTAATATTAAAGCCTTTATATAAATCATCGAAAAAGTTATCATTTTTATTTGTATTTTTAGGGTCAGAATTTGAAAGCATTAACAAACAGTGTTTGTCATCTAAGATTTTAAAATTTTCTGCAAGTTTTATTTGGTCATCATCATCAAAACCAGATTTATCATAACTTACAAATGAATTATTTTCTATAATTGGTCTATATGGTGGGTCAAAATATACAAACGTATTAGCATATGCTTTTTCTAAAACTTGTTCATAACTTCCAAAACTTATTTCAACTTTTTGCAATAATTCAGAACACAACAATAAATTATTTTCATCACAAATTAACGGATTTTTATACCTACCATGTGGAACATTAAATTTCCCTTCTTTATTAACTCTATAAAGTCCATTAAAACAAGTTTTATTTAAAAATATAAAGTCAGCACATTTTTCATAATCTAAATGACCGTTTAAATGAATTTCATTATATCTATTCCTAACTTTGTAAAAATATTTAGATCTATCATTGCTTTCTAAATAATCTTTTTCTAATAATTTTAAATGATTAACAACTTCCACAACATTAGCTTTCAAGCAACGATAACAATTTATTAGTTCTTTATTAATGTCATTTATATATGCTCTTTTAATATTATATTTTTGTAAGATATGAAAAAGCATAGCCCCACCGCCAACAAATGGTTCAATGTATGTGTCAACCATTTCATTTTTTAATTTTGATGGTAACAATTCGTCAAAAGTGTTTATTAATTGACTTTTGCCACCAGCCCATTTTAAAAATGGCCTTGCAATATCTTTACACATTGCCATCCTCCTTGATAATTTCCATTATTTCAGATATATCACAATTAAGAACTTTACATATTCTTAAAAGAACATCTAAACTAACTTGCTCATTCTTTCCGAGTTTCGCTAGTGTTGAAGTCCCAATATCTGCTTTGAGCCTTAATTCTGTTTTTGTCATGTTTTTATCTATAAGTTGTTTCCACAATTTATTATAAGAAATAGCCATTTTAAACACCTCAAAATTTTATATATCCATACTATACATCAAAAATATAAAAAATGCAACAAAATATTCATCTTATGAAACAATTTGTTGCATATAATTAATCAAATGATATAGATTTACATCCCTAACTCTCCGCCAAGTAGGAATCAGTTGAACCCATAAATATGGGAACAACTGATTTTTTAATATAATTTATTATTGATGCTACTTGACTTTTTTGAAGAAGTCATTAATTATGATATTATAATAAAACTTTTGAGACCAAGCATTACTTGTTTCATTTTAAAAATGACTCATTAGCAGAAAAAGATATTTTAAGTATATTTCAAATGCAAGAAAAATTTTATGAAGAAATTACTCGATTATTAAAAATCTATCCTAATTTTAAAATTAACTACTACTTAATTGAGGCATCTGAAAAAGTTAAATTAATTTATTCTGAAATCAATAATGATGAAGATATAGTGAATATAACGAATTGGATAAATAACTATCCAAGAAAGATATTGAACGGTAAAACGACACAAGAAGTATTTACACAAAAAACCAGCAATATTGTAGCATAAATAATGCGACACTATATTTTGCGATTTTCAGTATTGACTTTTTTTAGAAATGTGCTAATATTGAATTGCTAAAAATTTAAAAGGAGAAAATATGGAAGAAGATAAATATCCAGTAGTCTATTACGCAAGAGAGATTAGGCGAGTGGGGGCAAAAACAGGACTTGTGTATCACCGTATAGGCTATATTGTTTCTAAAGCATATTTAAAAAGAGCTACAATTACATTTGGTAACAAGGGAGATATTAGTAAAAGATATGAAGTTGAACCTTTCGGATATGAAAAAGCAAATAAAGATTTATATCGTGATAGCAACAAACAAATATATCTTGAAACAGGATATTTTTTACCTACATCCAAAATTTATAAGGATGCATACACTTGTAAAAAGCAAACAACTATGCTCAATGAGAAGTTATTAAACGAAGATAATTTTGATAGATATTGCGAAACTGATTCAGTTGTTGCAACAATTAAAACTAATATTATGACATTAATTGATAATTTAGAAAACGAGTTTCTAGAGACTGAAGAAGCAACACAAAATTATGAAGAACAAGCAAGTTCTAAATATTTATTTGATGATGAGCTTTGTGAAAGGACTTTGGGTAAATAAAAATTATTTTGTAAAATAATATTTATATGATATAAGGTCGATATGATAAAAGATTATGATATAGAAAAATTTGAAAATTTTAATAATTCTGAACATAAAGAAAATATTGAGGATTTTCACAAAAACCGAATTGCCTTTATTATATGGAAAAAGCAGGTTTTGTTTTTAAAAAACAGCGCTCTTTCTCATTCGCAATGGGCGCAATCTCTTGGCATTGACATAAAAGAATTTAATTGTTTGACACGAGGGTATGTTTTAAATAACAACATAGTGTTTTATAAAGGAAATTTTGATTTTGACGAACAAGTAATAGAGGATGCTAAATATTATTCTGACACAATCAAAACAGAATGTTCACTGAATTTTGCAAAAGTTTATGCAGGAGTTATTGTCGGCGAGGTTGGAACTATTTACCCACCAAACAAATATTTATTTGATTTATAAACTAAATTTGTTTTACATGGCACCCGTTCCGCTAGAATGAATTAAATTTTTAAACTATAAAAAAGTAGTTAGGGAAGTGCCTAACTACTTTTTGCGTATGAAGATTTTGTGCGAAAAATACTATTTGTTTTTTTCGCTTTCGTTAGTGTCTTTGCTCTTATTTTCGCAGTTGTCGCCACGAACAGCACAAGATACAGCGCCAGCAGTTAAGGCTACGCCAGAAAGGGTAGACACTAAGTAACCTATGTTATTTAATGCTTCTGCAAAATGTGTCCCGTCAAAGTCCATTGTCCAGTTGATGCCCTGTAAAATGCTTCCGATAAAAATCATAGCTAGACCAACCGCAAGAAAAATGACAGTTGTCATAATAAATTTTTTCATAACTTTCCTCCTTTGTTTTAACAATATCATTTTTTAGGTAATTTGTAAAGCGTATTATCTAAAATGTATTATTAAATTAATTTAATTTTATGAAATTTGTCATATTTATTCGACATTTTAATAAAATAGTATTATAATACTCTCGGTATGTGAGTTCACATATTTGGAGTTTACGCTCTTATTTCATTTAAAAGGAGCATTTTCTATGGCTAAAAATGGTTTCGTTTCGGCTATGGACGGTTTGCCTTGGATTGTGAAGATTATCCTTTGCCTTCCGATTTTGAACTGGGTTTACGGTATTTATCGTATCGTTAAAGGTTTATCTACAAGCAACACTCTTATGTGGATTGTTGGTATTTTATGGATTATTCCTGGTTCGGTAATCTGCTGGCTTATCGACCTTATTTGTACAATTGTGTACAAAAAGCCTACTGTTCTTGCTTAATTTGTATCAATTTTGTAAGAAAGCCCTATGGGCTTTTTTTATTTCTTTTAAAATCTGCGAAATTTTGTATTTTAGCGCGCAAATCGTTTGTAAAATGGAGAAAAATCATATATAATATAATTAAATTTATAGAGTGTGCATGCTTATTGAAAAAGCGCGCATACTTTGAGTAGGGGGTATTATGACTAAAATTGCATCGTCTAGGATAGTGGCTTTTACACTGGGTATTTGCCTAATGCTAGCGGGTATTTTTTTGCTTACGGGTTGTGGCGAAAAAGAGATTTCGCGCATCAGTGTAACCACACTACCACAAACTGTTTATTCGGTCGGTGAAAATCTAAATACAGCAGGCGGAAAGTTTACAATCTATTATACAGACGGTTCGAAACGGGAACACGATTTGTCTTTGGCAGTGGCAAATACCATTACTTTTGATACTGCTGGCACGAAACAAATCACCGTTACTTATGGCGACTTTTCAGCATCTTTTGAGGTTACAGTAAACCCTGCTGATTTAGATTTTACAAACATGTATGAAAGCACAATTTCACGAATTTACAACGGACAGCCTCAAAATGTTGCTCCGTTTGCAAATGCGACTTTGCCAGCTGGGGTTAGGGTAACGAATACAGAGTATAAACTTTCAACCGCTGCAAGCACTGAATACTCGACAACTGCGCCTACAAATGCTGGTACTTATGATGTTCGCGTTACGATTGATGGCGGGGAAAATTATAATGACGATGCAGTCATTGCTAAATTAGTGATTAAAAAAGCCGATTATGCATCGCTCGCTGATGGTGTTTTCGACTTTGTTGGAATACCCTCTGTTGTCTATGGAGATGACTTTGATTTGAGCCAGTGCTGGACAACTGCCGAAGGCGTAGGCGCTGTGCCTCTTGAAGAAGAATATGCTCAAAATATTTCGTATTTCTACACAAAACAAGGTGAAAGTGAGTTAACTCCTTTTACTGTTGATGAGAGTGGAAAAGTTTACGACAAGTTGGATGCTGGTAACTACACTATTACTGTGCGTGGTGCAGGGACAGAGAACTTGAATGCTTTTGAAGTAACAAAGACAATGAGTGTGCTTTCAAAAGAACTTGAACTCGGTGTTGATTATGACATCGTTATCACGGTTTCAAATGGCACAGACGAACCCACCACCATTCCTTATGTAAAGTCTACGGGCTGGATAAATGGTGGCATTCCGACCGTTGTAACAATTTCATCAACAGATACGATTACAGTTTCAGTAGTGTTTAAAGGTGATGCAGCGGAGTACTGCTCGCTTTCGAGTCTTGAATTTTCTTACAGAGAAAGCTTAAATGGTGCCGACAGTGTTACAACTGTACTTACACCGAGAGCAGGTTATTACAGAGTTTTAGCACATGTTTCTTGTGAGACTGGAAATTATGATGTGTTAGCATTTGAAGAAGAATTTAACGCTTTTCAAGTTGTAGTTGAATAGTTTTATTGCGGAGAATGGAATGAATATTTGGGATAAGCGCTTTATGGATTTGGCGGTTATGATTGGAACTTGGACAAACTGCGTGCGCCCTGACCGTCAAATTGGCGCCGTTGTCGCCCGAGATGATGAAATTTTGGGAATGGGATACAACAAGGTGCCTTCGCCACTTCAAAGTTGCGTTGAGCGCGGTGAGTGTATTCGCAAAAAGGCGAATGTAGAAAGTGGAACAAGGCAAGAATTTTGTTATTCAATTTGTGCAGAGCAAAATGCAATTTTGCAGGCTTTGAAAGAAGGACACGACATGAAAGGCGCAACCATATACATTTCGCATACTCCTTGCGGAGTTTGTGCGCGTTGGATAATTGATGTGGGGATAAAGCGCGTTGTGTACCGCACTCCATACACAGATAAATTTAGTTTGCAAATGCTCAAAGAAGGTGGCGTAAAGTTGGAGCAATATAAAGAATAAAGTAAGCAAAAAGAAAGAGAAAAGAGAATGTTTTTGTCATTCCCTTTTCTTTTTGTAATTGGTAAAATATGGTATAAAGTGCTAAAAATTTGCAACTAAGTGCCGAAAATTTGCGACTTTATATTCAAAATTCTACTTTTTTAGTCTTTTTGGTTTTCGTTGTATTTGCAAATTCCAAAGTTATCTGTTGTTATATAACCGGGCTTTGCTGCAATCAAATCTGGAATACGATTTACGATTGTTGCACAGGTAAGTTCAACAGTGTTGGGGCGGTTGATGGTAACAGTTGTGTTGGGTTCACCGCAAACAGTCCATTCGTTTTTATCAAAATCTTCAGGGCCATAAACTTTACCGATGCATTGAGATTCGATAACAATGCCTTCTTTTGTGGTTGTTGTAACTACGGCGCTCATACCCGTTGCCATTCCGCTCGGGATAGTCATGTTTAGAGTGCTACTTTTAAGGTCGCCATCATGAGTTGTCGGGACGCATTTTTGCGTTTGAGAAGTGACAGTAAGACCGAGTTTTGCAGCAAGCCAGCCGTTTACATTCCACATGTAACTTGGTTTATATTCGCCTGAGTTGATAATTTTTTGTCTTTCTTCAGCGGAAATTTCATCTGCGGCAGCGACTTCGCGTTCAAATTCTTGCATATTAAGTCCCGCGCCGTGTGCTCGAGCAAGAGCTATTCCATAGTCCTCTACATTATAACTACTGCTTCCTTGGATTTTAGTTATTTTGTGCGTAACACCTGCAAGGGTAGTGATTAAATTACCCCAAAAAACATCTTGGTATCCAGCCCCTGTGATTGTGCAACCTGTCTTTTTTGCCATTTCGTCAATCTTTTTAAATAGGTTAGGGTTGCTGTTTTGTGGATAGAAAGCCTCTTCACAAGTTGTAATTGCGTTTACTCCCGCAGTAGCGCATGCCATAAGCGGTTCTTCACAGTCTGCGAGTAAACTCATAGTTGTAACGATTGCTACATCGGGCTTAATCGCTTTTAATCTAGCGACCATATCCTGATTTGCGGTTTCAATTTTGACGCCGATTTTGCCAACTCCTGCATATTCGCCGGCATCTGTGCCAAATTTGCTTTCATCTATATCGAATGCTCCAACGCATTCCATTCCGCGCTCGATGCAGTAACGAATTGTATATTTCGCCATTTTGCCGCATCCATATTGAACAAATTTTATTTTTGCCATAGTGTCCCCCTTAATTTTTGCATCTGTGATGCTAAAATTATTATATACTATTTCCTAAAAATTAACAAACAATTTGCAAAACAATGAATAATATAGTATAATGTTTTTGCGGTTTTTCTTAATTAAAAGCAAAAATTTTATTAAAAAATTGCTTTTTATCGCTCATTCGCAGTCGTGATTACTTCTGCTCTTGTGATAAAATTATAAAGGCAAAAGTCTAGAATTTAAAGTTCAAAAAGTTTAGTTGAGTGTTGCAAAGCGAAATCCTATGCTTTTTACATTCATGGCTTGTGCTTTTGCAAGTTCACAGACGAGTAAATGTGTTGTTATCTATTGATGATTGTAAATATTAGCGCATATAATGAATTTTCCGATTAATTTTAAGTGGGGTATATATGAGTTTTCTCGACTATATTACTGCGGGCTTAGGCATAATTGAAGTAAAAGAGTCAACAAGTTCTAGCCGTAATCGAACGGGGTCAAAATTGCGTTCTCGCAATTTGAATCGTGGCGACATGACAACTAAAACGCTTGATTATTCTTTTCATGACAGAAAAATTGCAATATTCGAGCCTGTCGAGTTTAAAGATATTGTCGCTTTTACTAAGAATATGGGCGGCAATGTTCCGCTAATAGTGAATTTTTCGCATCTTAATCCTGATATTGCAGAGCGCGGGCTTGATTTTGTTTGCGGAGCAGTTTGCGCCCTTGACGGAAAATTCGAGCGCATTGGTGAAGGAATTTATTTTTTTGCGCCAAAAGGAATTGCGGTAGATAATCGCAATATCGCACGCAAGGGCAGAAAATAAACTTTTATTTTTAGCAACTTTTAAACTCACTTTTAATCTTGTTAAAATAGATAAGGTTTGACTTTATTTATTTCAAATTTGGCTATCTATTAAATAGATTATCTTTTAAAAAGCGATTTTACAAAGGAGTAGTATGAATATTAAGTGGTGGTATTTTTTGACTGTCGGTGTTGTGGCTATTGATTTGTTGGCTAAATATTTGCTTGACGGCGAAAATTTTAATCTGATAAGTGGCTTTATAAGTATAGTAACAGTTCATAATACGGGCGCAAGTTGGGGAGTTCTCGCAGGCGCGCAATGGTTCTTTATTTTAATATCAGTTCTTTTTGCCGTTGGAATGATTTTATTTGATGTTTTGTATAAAAAAGATTTCGGGGCTAATGGTTGGTATAAAGTTGGATATACGCTCATTTTAGGGGGCTTACTCGGAAATTTGTATGACCGTATCGCTTTTGGTTATGTGCGCGATTTTATACATTTAGATTTCATGTCTTTCCCTGTATTTAATATTGCTGATATTGCTTTAACTGTTGGGTGTATTTGCATTATAGTATTTTTATTCTTCTTTTGTAAGTTTGGAAATACGGAAAGTGTGATAATTAAAAGAACTGATGATATTGATACCAACATGAAAACAAATAATGCAGAAAATATGCAAACAAAAAAACAAGAAAATAATACCGAAAATTCACAAATAATTGAACAAGCAAAAATGACTGACGATTATCAAACAGAAGAAAATCAAAACAAAATTAGCGAAGAAAACACAAACAATGGAACAAAAAGAAACGATAAAAAAATAAAGAAAAATTAAATAAAAATACTAAAAATTAAAGTACTATGCATATGTTTTGGCGATGTTATGCATGTGCATAATAGTTAAAAATTGTGCGCGTAGTATAAAAGTTTTTGGGTTTTTTGCTAAAATTTAATTGTTTAAAAACATTTAAAAAACAAAAAATTATATTAAAATAAAAAAAGTTTGAAATATGGAAAAAATAGAAATTACACAGGAAAATTCGGGAGTACGACTTGATATATTTTTGACAGAAAGAGAAAGCGAATTAAGCCGTAGTGGTATTAAAAATTTAATCACTAAAGGACAAGTTTTAGTGAACGGTGAAAGTAAAAAAGCGGGGTATTCTCTGCGCGTGGGTGATGTGATTGAATATGAAATTCCCGAGCCAGTGAGTGTTGATTTGGTGGCGCAAAATATTCCACTTGATATAGTCTATCAAGACGAGGATTTGGCAGTTATAAATAAACAACAAGGTTTGCCCGTTCACCCGAGTGCGGGACATTTTGATAGAACTCTTGTCAATGCGCTCCTTTATCATTTTAAAGACCTTTCGGGAATAAATGGTGAATTGCGCCCTGGAATTGTGCATAGGCTTGATATGGATACTTCGGGGCTTATGCTTGTTGCAAAAAATGACTTTGCGCATCGAAACCTTGCTAAACAAATTGCTGAAAAAACTTGCATAAGGCGGTATATTGCCTTGTTAGAAGGGGTTTTGCGAGATGGTGGACATATTGAAACTCACATCGCGCGCTCGCCAACAGACCGCAAGAAAATGGCTGTTTCAAATGATAAGAATGACAGAATTGCAATTACAGATTATAAAATCTTGAAAAATTATGAGAGATATACGCTTGCTGAATTTCAACTTTCGACTGGGCGAACACATCAAATTCGTGTTCATGCGCAATTTATCGGGCATGCAATAGTTGGGGATAAAACCTATGGGCACAAGAAGCAGGAGTTTAAACTTGATGGGCAATTATTGCATTCAGCGTATATCGAGTTTACTCATCCGCGCACAAATGAAAGGCTTTCATTTACTGCGCCCGTACCTGATTATTTTCAAAAAGTGCTTGATTTGCTTGAAAAAAGAGAGAAAAAACAGTAAAAAATTAAAAAAAATCAAATAAATTAAGGAAAAATTTGTTTTTTGATAAAGTTTTAATTTTTCGTGACGGTATTTATTAATTTTGTATGATTTTAAATTTTTGTCAAATTTTCATTTTATTTGGTCTATACTTGACAAATTATGATATAATTTAATATAATTATTCTGCATTATGTAATGGAAGTTTTTGAGCATCAAAAACTTTGTAGGGAAGTATTGCTCAATAATTAAATACAAATAAAGGAAGTAACATGGCTAATTTAGAATTTAAAAAGGCACTTAATTTTATGGGTTTTGTTGCGACTATGTGTATCGCAATAGCCCTTATAATCTCGTTAATTATTTCGCTGTTTGATGGTTCTGGCGGTGGAATACCAGGTTTTCAAATAAATGATGTAGTTTCGGCGTTTACCTTTTTTGCTAATATTTTGGCATATTTTATAACTATCGTAGCGGGATTCTATTACGCGAAGTCAAAGCGTAATGTATGGTTTATGATTCTACAAATTATCGGTACGATTTTGATTATTGCTGCGGTTATTACAGGTGCTGTACTTTAAGGAAAAGTAATGAAATTTGATATTTTCGTCATTTTAATCCTTGTTTTTGTGGTTTTGGCGGTTGTTTCCGCTGGGCTGATTGCGGTTTGGTCGGGCTTTGGAATTTTTCTCGGCTTATTTTTGTTGTGCGCAGCAGGGATATATACCTACATTTCCATAAAAAAGTATATGGCACTTAAAGTCGAAATCGAAGAACAACGATATTGCGATGCTTATATGTATGCTGACGAAAATAACTTAAATTTTGATGTGGCAAATTTTCATTACTCTAAAAAAGACGAACGCATTATTCGCAGAATGATGAGAAATAAAATGTTACCGATTGTAATTAGCATATGTTTTGCTATTTTTAGTATTGTTATAATTTACATCGGTTTTACAAGTGTTTTATAAAATTGCAAGTTTAGGTTTGCAATTTTTCTTTTGCTAAAAAATAAAAAGTAAGTTTTGATTTGCAATTTATTTTTCTTTATGGTAATATTTTATGTATATAAGCGAATGCTTTGCGCTTTTTTGCCGTATGTAATTAAGGCAAGGACTTTACTTGTGGCTTTTTAATTATTTTGCGTAATTTTTATCTTTATTACTGGCTTTTGGGTGATAACTGGTTAACTGGTAAATTTTTTAGAATTTTGCTATAATATAGATTTTTATTCTAGCAATATAAAAAATTGAATTTTTGTCTTAAATATAAATTAAGGGGGTGTCAAATGCCGTGGCTTGATATAGTGGTTATTGCACTGGTCATCGTTGTTGCATTCTTTGGTTTGGCGCGTGGCTTTTTGAAGAGTTTGCTTGAACTTTTTGGCACTCTAATCACCCTTATTGTGTCTATATGTCTGGCGAAGCCGTTCAGTGCGTTGCTTGAAAACTGGTTTGGCATGAGCACGGCGCTGGGTAATGCGCTTGAACCGTCGATTTCGAATGCAATAGGTGATGGTGGTGGCTCGATTTCAAATTTCTTCTTAAATAAATTTGCCGAAATTTTAATGGGACAAAATTATTGGGAGACATATCCGCAAGGTTCTGCGGACCCGTCTTTCATCGCTGATTTTTCTGCACAAATAGGTTCAATTCTTGCTGTTGTCATTTCTGTTGTAATACTCTACATTCTATTTAGAATAGCAGTAGCAATACTCGGGCGCATTTTCGATGCAATTACCAAAAATCGTACTATTGGAAGTGTGGACAGATTGCTTGGTTTTGTATTTGGCTTTTTGAAAGGTTGCCTGATTGTATCCGTAGTATTTGTTATTGTTTACCTATTAAGTCCAGTTATTCCATCGTTTGGTGAGTGGGTGAGTGGTTTGATTGCTGATAATCCAGTATCGCGGACTGTGTTCGGCTGGTTAGCAACATTCACTGATAATGTGTTGATTCCTTGGTTTAATAATTTAGTTTAAAGATATTATATTAATACTCTAAAATGGTACTATGCATGCAAATTTTGTTGCATAGTATCGTTTTTTTATATACTATGCATGGTTTTTTATTTAAAGTATAGCATATCCTTGTTTTATGGTGATTGAAATAGAAAAGATAGTTTTTTCTATTTTTAAAGGCGCAGTATGTTTTAAAATTATAATAACAATTAGTTTTTTGGAATAGTGTTTGAATTTTGGTATTGAAAAATCATTTCATATTTGTTATAATGGCATTAGAGGATATCATGGAAGAATTTTTTATAGAAGAAATTAGTTTACCGAGAAGTTTTGAAAATTTGGACTTTGAGAAACAAAAAGATATAATTCAGCAAAATAGTGAAATATTTCAAAAAAGAAAACACAAATACTATAAAAATATGAAGGAAATGGGCTTTCCATTTTCTAACAAGGAAATAAAAAATTTATTGGAAATGGGAGAAATTAATCTCGCAGATGCGATAGATTTGGGATTTTATCTTGGGCTTAATAAGTATGAGCGCTATGTGTATGATATAATTGAGAATGCAGAGTATGAGGAATGTTTGCAAAAATATTTAAAAGGCGTACAAGATTTAGGTGTATATCTTTCAAAACAAGAAGGACATAGGCTAATAATCGCGGGTCATGTCGCTTCTGCTCGTCAATATTCGTTGAAAAAAGGCTTGAAAGAAGATGTATCAAATATTGCAAAAACTGTGCTAAATAGAGATTACTATTTGAATAATGCTTGCGCTGAGATGTACGAAATGTTAATCGAAACACAAAAAACAGTTGGCAAAAAGGCTAGTATTAGTGATGTGTATAATGAAGTTTTAGAGAATTCAAAGCGTGCTATGACTATTGCAAGGCGAATTGATACCAAAAGAATTTTAGCAGGTGAATTAAGTTCGCTGGCAGTTTTTGAAACTGTATCAATTTTGCGTAATAATTCGTTATCAAAAGAGAATAAAGCAAAACTAAAATCGTCAAAAAAGGATACAGCGAGAGTTGTGAGTGAGTTGAATCATTGCATAGAATACGAACTTTAAGAGAATAACTTGCATTTTATACCCTATTTAGTTAAAATTATTAAAAAATAAAGGAGTTTTTTATGGATTTACACATACATTCTAACATATCTGCTGACGGAATTTATTCTGTTGAGGAGGTTCTAACATTTGCGGAGCGTGCTGGAATAGATGCTATATCAATAACAGACCATAATTCTGCGTTGGCGCATGTATTAATTGATAACATTAACAAAGAAAAATATTATGGTGGCAAAGTTATCAGTGGCATGGAAATTGATGTTTCGCACAATGGTGTAACTTTTGAAATTTTAGCATACGATTTTGATGCGCAGCCAGTGCAAGAATGGGCTACAAAAAAGTTTGGAACAGTAACGCACAGGCAAACTATCATTCGTGATAAATTGTACGAATTGATGGATAAATATAATATTAAATACGAAAAAGATTTTCCGTGGAATAGCCAACAAGAGTTTGCTCATATTAATGTTTATAATAATTTCTCTCGTTTTACTGAAAATGCGAAAATTTTGGGAATTGAGTTGATTGATGGCAGTGATTTTTATAGAAATAGCACAACGAACAAGGATTTTAAACTTTATTTAGATATGAGTTTTTTGTGGGCTTCGGTTGATGAAGTGAAAAAAGTTGTTCATGATAACGGGGGCAAGATTTTTCTTGCTCACCCTTATGGATATAAAGCGAGCGTTGATGTCAACAATTTATTAAATTTGGCTGTTGAAAAAAGTTTTGATGGTATTGAAGTTTATCATCCAAAGCACACGCAGGAGCAAATCGAATTTCTAGAAAATTTCTGTAAAGATAATAATCTGCTTATGAGCGGTGGTAGCGATTTTCATGGGAAAGATGGTGAACGCTTGATTAATCGAAAAACTATGAAGTTTTGGAAGTAAAATAATTTTAAGTTTGGTAATGAAATTTTAAAATAATTACTTGGTTCTGTACTTAAATTATAGAGTATGTGTGTTTTAAATTTGTGCATAATACCGTGCATAGTATCATAAAAATGCAGCAAAACCGCAAAATTTTGCGGTTTTATTGCTTGATATTGTTAAAAACGAAATTTACTCGCTAGTGCGCAAAGGGTTATCCTTTTAGCGTATTTGTTATATATTTAAGGTCTAAATCATAGTGCTTCACTATAATTTATTATAATTTCCTTTGATTACTTTACAAATTTATTCAACCATGATATTATATAAAAAAGTAGAAAAGGACGCATATGGAAAGAAAAAAATTAAATGTACTTTTAGCGATAGATGTTTATATTCCTGATACTGACGGCGTAATTAATTGCGTGAAAAATTATGCGCGTTATGGGAATGAAATGGCAAATATTACTGTTATTGCGCCGAAGAATAAGAGAGGCTATGTGGATAATTTGCCATACAACATTTATAGATGTAATAGTATTTTTGTGCCATTTATTAATCAGTATTATGGCTTTCCTTTGCAAGATACAAAGTTTTGCGAACAGGTGCGTTCGCAGAAATACGATATAGTACATGTACATTCGCCATTTAACATGTGTTCGATGGCCTTAAAAATTGCTCGAGAGCAAAATATTCCTATTGTGGCAACTTATCATTCGAATTTTAGATTGATTTTTCAAGACCTTTTTGGTGATAATGCAATTTCGGAAAGTTTTGTAAAGAAAATAGGCAAAATTCATAGTAAAATGGATGAAGTTTTTGTTTGTTCTGAAAGTGTTGGGGAGCAAATTCGTTCGTATGGTTATCATGGTAAAATGTCTATTTTACCTTTTGGTACAGAACTTGAAAAACAGGAAAATATTGAGTCTCTTATAGATGAAGCAAATAAACTATTTGGCTTGCCCGAAGACCAATTTGTTGGTATTTATGTTGGGCGTGTTATGCCGATGAAGCGTATTGATTTTATTTTGCGCGCTTTAAATATTGTTAAGAAAAAGGGATATAAGGTTAAATTTTTCGTGGTCGGAAAGGGTGCTGATATGTCGCGCTTGAAGAGAATTACTAAAAAACTTGAACTCGAAGATGAAGTAAAGTTTTTAGGATTTGTTCCGCGTGAGCAATTCCCGCTAGTTAATGCGCGTGCTGATTTGTTGATGTTCCCGTCTATTTATGATAATTTTGGGCTTGTTAAGGTTGAAGCGGCTGCTTATAAAACTGCGGGACTTTTTATAGAGAAGTCTAATGCTGGAGCCGATGTCATTGATGGCGTAAATGGCTTTCTTTCAAAAGATAACGAAGCGGATTTTGCTGAAAAAATTATTTATTGTATTAAAAATCGCAATAATTTGAAGCAAGTAGGGCAGATGGCTCAGGATACTTTGTATATGCATTGGAGAGATGCCACGGAAAAGTTAATCGAAAAATATTATGATGTCATTGATAATTGGAAGGGGCGCAAGGGCAAAATCAAGAAAAATGTCGGCAAAATTTCTCAAAGTAATCCAGACTTTATGAAGAAAAATCTAAAATATTCAATTTGATAATAATGAAAAATTATTCGTTTACAAATTAAATTGGTGAAAAATTGGAGTATTAACCTTAAAATATAAGTTTAAAAACACTAAAAATGAAGTTGAAAATAAAAAATGTATGATAAATCATGCATTTTATGTTCTCGTAGTTCAAAGGATAGAACAGTCGCCTCCTAAGTGACAAATGTGGGTTCGATTCCCGCCGGGAACACCAAACTGACCACCATTTAAGGTGGTCTTTTTCTATAATAATACATATTTTTCTCCTTTTTCTAAACTTGCCATAAAAAGATTACATACCTAAAAAGTATGTTTTTTGTATGGTTATTTCAAAAATTCGTCCATAACTTGTGAAGCCTCGTCATTATCTTCGTCTAAGAAATGTGCATAAGTTGATAAAGTCACATTTGGGTTTGCGTGTCCAGCAAATTTTGCCACAACTTTGACTGGCACTTTTTTTCTTAGTAATGTTGTAATAAAGGTATGTCTTAATGAATGACAACCAATATGTCTAATACCACCTTTATTTAAAACATAGTCAAGCCACCCAGTTGTTGTGCGTGGAAATATTTGTTGCCCTGTTGTTTTTACAAACACTCATTCATTTTCATTATCCCATATTTCATAAAATCTGTTGTGTTCGTTATCATACCAATTTTTGTATTCTAGTATGATTTCCATTAAACTTTGTGGAATAGGGAGCGTTCTGATAGATGTTTTTGTTTTAGGTGTTTTGGTGACTATGCCATATTTTGAGCCAGTATAGGTTGAACTTCTGTTGATTGTAATCTTTTTCGTATCCCAATTTATATCTTTCCATTGAAGACCAACAAGTTCACCTTGTCTTAGACCTAGTGCTAAAAACATTGCCACCACTGTTTTCTTTTTTAAATCTTCAACATTATTCATTGATTTTAAAGTGTTTTGTAATTGTTTTGTTTCTTCAAGTGATAAGATATCTTTCTCTTTTATCTCGCCACTTAGATTGTTTGGTTTTAAAACAAACTTACAAGGGTTTTTATCTATCAAATCTGTTTCTATTGCAAAGTTGAAAATTGCGTTTAAAACTTTGCGATAAACTAACTTACTGCCTTTAGAATATGGTTTTTCTTCTACTTTCTTTATAAAGTATTCGTTTACATTGAGTTTTAAAGCATTACAAATTTTAACTGCATTTATCCATTGAATAGTTTGTCCTTTCTTTGCATAGAAAATTGTGCAAGTGCTAAAATCATTTTCTCTGCAAAGTTTATCAACATTTGTATGTTTTATTATTTCATCAATTGATTTCCTTAAAACTGCTGTTTCTTTTATGATTTTCTTGCTGTTTAGATAGTCTAAAATTTCTTGAATATCGAGTGGCTGAATTTCTTTCATTTTAAGATTTCCTATTAAAGCATTTAAATCTTCCACAATTTTTGTGTTTCTTACAACTGATGTTTTTGAGTCCTTTTGTTCGCTTCTTCTTAACCATTTTAAAGAGAATTCTTTAAAAGTTATTTCTTGTTTATTGCGAAGAAATGCTTGTTTTTGTTCTGCAATTTTGTTTCGCACTTCGTTTTCAAAGTTTACTGCAAAAGCATTTAATCTTCTTCTATTCTCGTTTTCGGTTATGCCTTGCTCACGAGTATATGTTTTGTAAAATATCTTTTGCTTTGAATCCTTAACATAAACTTGAATGTCATAAACTTCTGTCCCATCTTTTTTAATTCTTGGTTTTTTAGGTATACTTGCCATATTATCCTTCTCCTTTTTGTAAATAGTTTAGAAGGTCATCAAAATTGACTAAAACTTTGTTTCCAGCAGTTAGAGAAAGAACTTTTTTAGAATTGCAAAGACAGCGAATAAAATAGGTAGATATGCAAGTGTTTGGGTCTATCTCCTTTAATTCTTTTACAGTGGCATTGATTGTTCTATATCTTGCAGAGTTTTCTCTTATCTTTTGAGTATCACAGTTTTGTGTTTTGTATTGTTTCCTTATGGTTGAATCTATAAATGAACGCATAAAAAGAAACCCTCCTTTTAAATTTAATTTGGGCTTCTTTGTGGTTGCACTCACGCACGAAAGAAAAAGATAGCGAAAAGCAATCGATTTTAAATTATTTATATATAAAAGCAGTTGCTGCCTGTTGGCTTTGCGTTTGCTAAAAATCTTTAGTTGGGTGGTTTTTTGAAAAACCCTCCTATATATATTATAGCGATTTGCAGTCCTAAAATGGGCATTTTGATAAAATTTTTTTAAAAAAGTTGAATTTTTTTTGAAAAAACTAAAAAAGACACCCTTTTTGAGAGTGTCTTTCGGCATTTTTATTAAAAAATCTATCTTTGGTGGAATTGCTTGTTTCATAGCAATATTGTAGTATAAGCATTTTTCAAAGTAAAGTGCAGCGACCTAGAAAATCAAAACTTTTTACTTTTCTTCGTTCTTTTTTTCTTCTTGCTTTTGCTTTTTGTTTTTCTTAAAGTGCATAACTAACATTACGATTGACAAAACAAGTGATAGTATAACGAAAATTTCAAATACTATCATTCCCGCTTCTGTGATAGTTTTAAAATTAGCAAGTAAAATGCCAACAATAACTAGTAAAATTGTTTGAGCAAGATTAAGCCATTTTATCCATTTCATAATTTTTTCTCCTTTTAATAAATTTTGATTATTATAAAAAAGCATTTTTGTGTTGTAAAGCCTTACGAACTAAACTTTTTTTGCTTTCTCAAATCTTTGCTTGGCGGTGTCTTTTTATTTTTGTGGTATGTTTTATTGAGTTGATACAAATTGAGTGAGCAACGATAAAGCAACGAGGGCAAGCGATAAATTGCTTAATATTTGTTTCCGTTTAGCCTTTCCCAACGATCATAAAGGTTGTTGTCTTGGCTATCAAATTTGAAAACTCCAAAACCGCTTCCAAGTTGTCTTGCTTGTTCTTCGCTGTGCCCAACTCTTTGTAATAGTAAAATACCAAGAGGTGTTAAAAAGTATTCTTTGTTCTCAAACATTACTGTTCTTTCTCCGCATACTGTTGCTTTGTATTGTGGGTCAAGAGTGAATTCTATAATATCTCCATTTTTGATACCCATACTATAAAAAGTTTTTCGTGGAGCTTTCTTTCCGTGTTGTTTTTCTGTTGTTATTTCAGTAGTTATTTTTTCATTGTAAATAATTTCAGCGTCATCAATAAGACTTGCAATATCTTTCATAATTGAAACCGCATCTTCTGGCTCAATATTAAAAAATTCTCTTTTGGGGTTGATGCGTTTGTCTGGTGCAAGTTTACCAATAAGTCTATGTATCATATGTTCAGCTTGTTTATATTTAGTAGTTTTTAATACTGCATACATTTCAAAGGGCAAAGGTATTCCTGTTGCTTGTGAAAGTTCCCAAATTCTTCTATCTAAATTGTCTGTTTGCCCAATCTTTACCCAATTTTCTTTGAAACAAGGGTTGGTTAAAATATAAACAAAACCTTTCTTATCCATAAAATAAAAGTGCCTCCCAAACGGAAGGCACAGTCTATCCAAGAACAAACCTTCCAATTGTTGCGACACAATTGAACCCAAAGGGTGTGGAAGAATTTGTATGAATAGCAAAAAAATCTTTCACTCTTTGGGTATAAATTATTCAATTGTGTCGCAACTTTATGATAGCACTTTTATATTTAAAAAGTCAAGAAATCTTGCAATTAAAAAATAAACATTGTAGAAAACCCTTACAATGTTTAAAATTCGTTATCATTAATTTTGCCAAATTCTACATCGTTATTTTTATTTCTTGATACGGTTGCAATATAACCAAACATTGACATAAAAATTGCTATGTTTGAAAATGGCTCAAGCCCAATCAAATAATCAAGGGCAAATATAACTGCTAAACCTTGATAAATTAAATATCCTAAGAATTGTAAATTTAAGCATTTTAAAAAGTTTTGAATATGCTTTTTCTTTTGTCTCTCTTAATAAAAGTAAAAGGAAAAAATAGGATTGCGGGCAATGTATAAATAATAATTCTACATAAAACTAATGAAAAATATGTCCAAAAGTTTGTACTTAAAAATTGCCACATAGTGCTTGGGGTTAAATTTAAATTCATCATTTCTTCCCAGGCTGTGCCGAGACTTAGTTTACTTATTCCAAAAACTAGTAGTTCATAAATTATTGGAGCTAAAATGACTGCTATAACTTTAAATACAATTATTGTCTTTTTATTGAAAGTTTTTCTTACAGGGCTTTTCTCACTTTTTTTGTCTCTTCCCATAAATTTTTTCCTTGATTTGTATTTGAAAGATTTAAATTTTTAGTTTCTGGTGTCCCTTTATCTAAAAACTTTGAAATTAGATTTTCTATCTCTTCTTTAATCGAACTATCAAGCTTAGGATTTTCAATATTTTCAGCTATATCATTAATAATTTTAGTAATTTTATTATCAATTCCAATTGAAAAAAATAAACCAAACCAATCGGAAATATTTTTAAAAATAGAATCCAATTTGTCAGCTTTTTTATTTATTGCCTGTAAGTCTTTTCTAAATTGCTCCTTATCTTTTTTATCTATTTGCTTTAAAACTTCCTTTAAGTTGTTGTTTACTTCATTTGTTGTCATTCTGTCCTATCTCCTTTATTTTTATAATATACCATATTTTTAATTTAAAGTCAAACCTATAGAACAAATGTTTTACTTGACTAAATCTGTAGTTCAACTGTAGTAGCATATACTAGTAGATGAGTATATTAAAACTTTATATTTTGTGGTTGCAATGGGGTAGCAACGAGTAAATCTGTAGTTCTAACTAGTATAGACAACATATAGATAAAGTATAGAAGCCCCTTGTTTTCAACAAGAGGCTTGCAAGTAATTACTTCTCTTATTTCTCTTTCTTTATGCACCTTGTTTTTTACAAGATGCATATAACAATCTTTTGTATGCTAGGTGTCTACAAGTAGCGTGCAAATAATAACTAGTCTCTAATTTAGTTTCTTGCTCCTTGTTGCTAACACTAATTTTTAGGGTTGTTATTTTCAGTATAATCTGCAATATATTTGAGCCATTCCAAATCCAGTTTATACCATCTAAGTTTATTTTGTGGAATGTAGGGGTGTGTTCTTACAGTGGTTTCAATAAACATATTCTCACTTAAAAATTTTACACTATTTTGAATTGCCTTTCGACCAAGTCCATATTTATCCCAGCGAGATTGTGTCATATAAAACCATTCGTGTGGTTTCTTACTACCATTTGTAATAAAGAATTCATTTTGCAGTACACAATAGACATCGGCAATATTTCTTGCTTTTACTCTATTCATTTTACTTTTTGAAATAGTTGTGATATAGTTATAAAAGAATTGAAACACTCCAATAGGTTTTATTGCTGCTCCGCTTTGTTTTTGTATCGACATAAACAAGTCCCTTGCTTGCTCGTGTGGTAGTTTCATTTCTTGTGTAGTTTTGATTTGTTGATTATTCATAACTTTTGCTCCTTTTTATTTTAATTTTTAAAAGGACAAATACTATTTTATCAATAATTTATCAATAGTTTTTTATGAAAATTATTGCAAGATACAAAAGTTATTGAAAACAATCGCAAAAACAACCAGTCGACACACAAAAACTATTAAACAAAATGTAAGATAATACAAAGTTTGTTCAAGCCCCTCAGGTAGAGTGAGTTCTCCTAAGTGACAAATGTGGGTTCGATTCCCGCCGGGAACACCATTATAATTTTAGTTTAAATAAATATTTAATTTGCTTTCATTATTTATAAGTTTAAATTTTTTGTAATTTAAAATATTTATAATAACAAAATTCTTCACAATTATACGCCTTGTTGGTAGTAAATCTTTTGTTAAGGGGATAAACATTAATATGTTTAGTTTTTTAAAAAGAAGCAAAGACAATGATGAGGTAAAATTTGCTTTTGATGACGAATTTGCAAAAAATTTAGAACGAAAGCTTGAAATTAGCAAGGCCGCTGAATTCTCTAAATTTATAACGCAGAAAGATTCAAGTAATTTATCTAAATTAGACCTTGTTAAAGGGATTCAAAAAAGTTTAAATTTTGAACAATGCAAGCCAGAAAAGGAATTGTTTCTTGATGAGAAAATTATTGCTCAATATTTGAATGAATTTTACTCAACTTATTTGCCTAAAAAAGCGCCCGAAGTTAAATTAATATTAGAGCAGAAGCATCCTTATTTTATAGATAGTGATGGTAATTCTCATGTTAAATTTGAGTATGCAAGCAAAGATGATTCGGGTAGTTATGTTGGGCACCGTGGGCGAAATTCTTGCCTAGACTTTAAGGTTGTTTTGCGTGATTCTGTTGATGACATTAGAGTAACGGCACATGAATTGGCTCATGCACTCAGTTCTCATAATGAAAAATTCGCAGAACTTTGTCGCACGGGAGAGTCCGATGCGGAAATTAACGAATATTCAAAAAAAGATTTTGAGCGCGACGGTATAGTTGAAATCGAAAGTTTAATAGTCGAAGGTTTGCTTAATAGATATTTGCTTGCAAAAGGAATTTACAACGAAAACGATTTATTAAATTATAAAAACGGGCAAGTGAATAGTTTGCTTAATGAAACCACACTGATTACTGAAGAGCAAGAAATTTTAAAAGTTTTAAACCGACCTGTGACAGCTGAAAATTTGAATGATTTAGTAGAAAATTCAAGTGGTAGTGAACGAAACAAACTAATTGAGCGACTAAACAGGATGAATGGTAGTTCAAGAGATAGCTCATATATGTTTAGGTATGTTGTAGGTCGAGTTGTTGCTGACCAGTGGATGCGTGAATTTGAGAAAGCTGATGCGCATAAGCAAGTTGCGATGCTTGATAAGTTTCAAGATTATTTGGATAATACCCACACATTAAATGTTGATAGTGCTTGCCATGCTGTGTTAGGTTTAGATTTTTTACAAGTTATGCAAAATTATGTAAAAAATAAATTTTCAACAAATAAAAAAGTGATGACAAACAGTTTTGATTTTCAAGAGCAGGAGAAATAAAGTATTTTGATAAATGTTATTTGCATTTATCTTTTTTTACATATTTTATTTAATAAAAGTCATTGCGCATATATACAACTAAGCACAGTTTAGAAAGTTTTTTCATATAAACATTCTTGTAGGGGTGGTTATGGTTAATTTGGAAACTATGCAGATTTTGGCAAAAATTCGCTCTAAATCTGATTTAACTGCTAAAATTGAAGGCGATAAGATAGATGGAAATGCGTATTTTTGGGGTACAAAGTACGGTGTAATTTGTTTATTTGATGTTTTCGGTTTGCCGCCAAATAAGTTTTTGGGATTACATATTCATGAAAATGGAAGTTGCACTTCGCCAAATAATTTTGCAAACGCAGGCGCTCATTACAATCCTAAAAATGCGCAGCATCCAAATCATGCGGGTGATTTGCCTCCGCTTTATTCTAATAGCGGTCATGCGCTAAGCGCTGTGTTAATTAATAAGTTCTCTATTCGTGAAATCGCTGGTAAAACTGTTATAATTCATTCACAAGCAGATGATTTTCGTTCACAACCCGCAGGGGATAGTGGAACGCGCATTGCCTGTGGAGTTATAAGATAATTTGTTATGATTTGGCTTCTCTTTTCCAATCATATTTTATTGTTGTTTGATGTAAAAAACTAGAACAAAAGAATCCTTTACTTATTTTTGATTTTGTGTTACGAAAAAATATTCGTAAACCAGATAGAAGTAATAAATTTGCAATTGAGAAAGTGAAAAAATGAACAAACAGAGTGTAAACAAAAAATCATTGTTCAAAGTTTTAGATTATTTTGTGCACCTAAACTGCACCTAAAATTTAATAAGTAAAAAAGCCCTTAATTTAAAGGCTTTTGCTTATTGGTGCCGAAGGTCGGACTCGAACCGACATGAGATTGCTCTCGGCAGATTTTGAGTCTGCTGCGTCTGCCAATTTCGCCACTTCGGCATGCTTATAAATTCATTATATCATAAAGTTTTATTTATAGCAAGAGTTTTTGCAATTATTTTTTTAAATCAAAAATCAGTCTTGAAATGACTGATTTAGTGTAGTGTTTTTTATATAAAAATTGCAAAATTTGAAGGCGTTTTTTGGATAATTAAATTTTTTTGATTTTAAGACTATTTCTTATAGTGAATGATTTTATTAAAATTTTTTTAATTTTTTTCGGTGTAGCCAAAGTAGGAATAAATATCGTTAATTTGCGTTGTGTGGAATGTTTGCATATTTAGTTTTTGTGCGGGAAGTAAATCGTCTTTTATATTGTCGCCGATAACCAAAACTTCTTCGGGTAAAACTTTTTCATTTTTTATTATTTCTTCATAAATAAAACTTTTTGTTGGATTTTTTGCATTAAATTGATTAAAATAGATATTTTTAAAGTATTTTTTATCAATTTTCCAGTTTTTTAAATGGCGTTCTATCCATTCGGCAGGTGAGTTTGAAACAATGTAGAGGGTATGTTTTTTAGTTAATTCGTCTAAAAAGGCTGTACTAATAACTTTTAGGTTTGGATAGTCTAAAATATAAATATTTTTTGAAAGATATTCTAGCATATTTTGGGCTGTGCCAAATTCTTGAATTAGGGCGTATGCTAGGTCAGAAGTATTGCAATTGTAGGCAAGATTGTACTTTTCTAAAAAGTCTTTTATTTGTTTTTCGTTGTACTGAGGTAATGTATTTTTTAACACATTCCTCATGTATTCTAGCCAATTTATCCATTTTTCGCCTGTATGTATTGTTCCGTCAAAATCAAATATAATTATTTTTATATTATTTTTCATCATTTTTGCACCTTTTTATATAATTGTTTTTTGTATAATTTTTATTGATGTTTTTTGTGAGTAAATTAAAACTTTAATAAGTTTCTCTTTTAAGAGCAAATAAAAGCTATAATTAATAGTTTTTCATTTAATTTTAGAGTTTTTGTGTTTACCCTGCATAAGTAAAGTTTAATAGATTGTGTAATTGAGTGTAACATATTAATGTTTTAAATGAAACTAAATTAATAAAAAATATTAAAAAATATCACAAAATCTTATAAAAAATAAGTACTATGCAAATAAGTCTTTCTTGCATAGTACTATATATTATTTAGTTTCATTAGGTTCATTTTGACTTTGTTGTGTTGATTTGTAAATTTTTTTGTAGAAGAATTTTTCACACGCAAGATATGCAGTGCAAGCGGTCATAATAATCATCCCTGTAAAGATTGTAATTAAAATGGTTTGAAATTGCTCAACAAAGAGTTTAGTTCGCAGTGCAAGAAAATTGTTCACCACTGTAACATCAGCAAAACCAGAGCTGTTCACATCAAGCCCGACGATAAAGAGTGCAAGCATTACAAGAGTTAAAATTCCGACAGATGCAAAAGCACAATATTTTGAAATTTTATTTGATTTTTCGCTTTTGAAAGAGAAGCACGCGCAAATCGTGCTGGCAATGATTGCTACTAGCGCAATTACTGAACTTGCTATTGAAATTGAAGTTATCACATCACTTAGGTCATCATTAAAGTAAAAGTATGGACTATTTGAGATAGCGAAGCCAGAGATAAGTCCATAAATTGCTATCATAACTCCTATAACTCCGCTTAAAACAGCGATGGTTTTAATTGTTTTACTATCCATAGATTTTTCTCCTTTCGTTTTTCCTTTATTTTTGGGTTTTTTACAGCATTTAAAATTTATGCTAATATCTGCCAAAGCCGACTAGGTGGGCAATTTCACGATATTTCTTTTCGGCTATTTTGTTTGAGTATTCGCGACCGCTGTCAAGAACTTCGTCAACAAGTGTTGAGTTTAGAATTTCTTGGTATTTTTCTTGAATTTCGCCTAATTTTGTTGCGAGTAGTTCGGCTATTGTTGTTTTTAGTTCTTTATAATTTGAATTTTCAAATTTCTTTACTGCATCATTAATTGAACATTCTGCAAATACTGAGTAAATTGTAAGCAAATTAGAAACACCTGGTTTCTTTTCTTCATCAAAATAAACCTTGCTGTCACTATCAGTTACTGCGGACATTATTTTTTTGCGAACAAGCACGGGGTCGTCAAGCATAAAGATTGCTGACATAGGTACATCGGTTGATTTGCTCATTTTTTTAGTAGGGTCTTGCAAGTCTTTTATTTTTGCTCCAACTTTTGGAAGTAGGCATTGTGGAATTGTGAATAAATCTTTTTTATAGCGATTGTTCATGCGTTCTGCAATGTTGCGGGCGAGCTCGACATGTTGCTGTTGGTCTATCCCAGTGGGAACAAGTTCTGCATCATAAAGCAAAATGTCCGCAGCCATTAAAACAGGGTAAGTAAAAAGTCCACAATACACTTCTTTTTGCTTTGCGCTTTTTTCTTTGAATTGCGTCATGCGTGTAAGTTCGCCATATGGAGTGTGGCATTCAAGTATCCATGACAAATTTGCGTGGTAGAGATTTTCCGATTGAATAAATAGGTGAATTTTGTTCGGGTCGACACCGCACGCAAGATATAGGGCGACATGTTTTCTAATTCGTTCTTGAATGAGTTTTGGATTTTCTTGTCGCACGGTAATTGAGTGCATGTCGGGGATAAATAGAATAGTTTCGTAGTCGTTTTGGTAATCTAAAATTTGTTTTATTCCGCCGCAGTAGTTGCCGATTGTGAGCTCGCCACTCGGTTGCAGTCCTGTGAGTAATCTTTTCATTTTTTCGCTTCCTTAAATTATATGATAAATTATGATAGCATTTTTTTCTTTTTTAGGCAAGCATAACGCACAAAAAACTGTCTATCCGCGACAGCAAAACTGTCTTACGCTAGACCACTGCGCAAGCCACTTGCAAAACCTCGCATCTTCGATATTATCGAGGCACGCACTTTTTCAAATAAATAATATACTCAGCCGCTAATGGCGGTGGGTTTGTAGCAAGCGCACAAAGTGCTGCGCAGTGTCAATAGCGAGCGAAGAAGGGAAACAATAAACAGTTTCGTTTAATTCGCGAGCATCACCCGCGAGGAGCGGGTTCGCGCGTAAAACGCGCTTGTTTCCGTAGGAAACAGAAATTCCGCACATGAACAAAAAAATCTGGCGGAAGCCAGATAAAATTTTTTTTGGTCATGGTGGCGGGATTTGAACCCGCGACCCCTAAGTCCCTAACCTAGTGCGCTACCAAACTACGCCACACCATGGTAATTCGTTTGTGAATAAAAATATTATATCACAAAAATTATGTATTGTAAAGTGAAGAATTGAAATTTTATTTGCAAAAAAATAAAAGCATCTTCGATGCCTTTGTTGAAAATTACAATCTCTCTACTATTCTGAGCCACTCTTCGTAATTGCTTTCGCGTTTGGTGTCGTGAGCCGTAGGTTTGTAAATTTTTTTCGATTTGTAAAGTTTGCTAATGCTTTCAATATTTTTAAAAGCACCGAAGCACAGTCCTGCCATATAGCACGCGCCAAGGGCTGTCGATTCGGTTACGGCGGATACATTTACAGGGAAGTGCATAATGTCGCTTTGAAATTGCATAAGTAACGAATTTGCGGTCATGCCGCCGTCAACACGCATTTCACGCTCGTTAATAGGGAACGACGAACGCATATAATCAAAAACAGCACGCGTATTATATGTTATTCCGCGCAAGACTGCACGCACAAGATGGGCGGAAGTTGTTGAAAGAGTTATGCCCGAAAAAGTTGCACGGGCGTTACCTTTCCAAAAAGGTGCGCCGAGCCCCGAGAGCGCGGGAACGAAGAAAACTCCGCCCGTGTCGACTACGCTGCCTGCTAAACTTTCGCTTTCGCTAGGGTTTGAAATTAGGCGCAAATGGTCTTGTAGCCAGTTAATGCACGAACCCGCGCTATACATATTGCCTTCGAGTGCGTAAACGATGCCTTCGCTTGTTTTCCATGCAACAGTTGTAAGGAGTTGCTTGTTTAAAACGGGAGCGTTGCCGATATTTGCTAACATAAAAGCACCCGTTCCGTAGGTAGTTTTAAAGTCGCCTGCACGCACGCAATTTTGCCCAAAAAGCGAAGATTGCTGGTCGCCGATGAGCCCGCCTAGACGAAGATTTTTGCCTTTTATTTTAAATTCTGCGATGTACTCGTCGCAGTTTATGATGCGTGGCAGACTTTCCATCGGGATATCAAAAAATTTGCAAAGTTCGGGGTCCCAGTCTTGTAATTTTAGGTTGTAGAGTAGGGTACGAGAAGCATTTGAATGGTCGGTTACAAATGCAGCGCCGCCAGTCAAACAATAAATTAAATAACTGTCTAGCGTGCCAAAACATAGTCTGCCCGCAGCGCGCGCCTTTGCTGTGCGTTCGCTATTTTTTAATAACCACGCCATTTTAGTTGCGCTAAAATATGAGTCGACAAGCAGTCCTGTGCGCCTGTGTATCATGTCGGCAGTGCGCTTGTCTTTTTTGAGTTGTTCGCAATAATCAAAGGTGCGGCGGCATTGCCACACAATCGCGCGGTGGAAAGGCTTGCCCGTCTTTTTGTCCCACGCAACAATAGTTTCACGCTGGTTTGTGATACCTACGCCGTAAATTAGGTCGGCAGATAGGTTTGAAATTGTGCGCTCCAAACAAGAAATTATCGCGGTTACAATTTCTACCGCATCTTGTTCTACCCAGCCAGGGTGTGGGTAAAATTGCGAAATTTTTTTCTGTGCAATGTTAATAATTTCATTTGTTTGCAAGTCGTAAGCGAGAGTGCGAACCGAAGTTGTGCCAAGGTCGATGGCGAGTATGTATCTTTTTCCGTCCATATTGAATACCCCTTTTTTAGAAATTGTAACATTAATTTAAAAAATAAACAAATAAATTTAAAAACTTATTTTCTTTTGTGCTTTATTTTGGTATAATTGTTTTGATTTTTACAAATGGTTTTGAAAAATTTTCATTATAATAAAGAATTTGAAAGTTGTTTGCGGAAAATTTTAATAAAATACTGAAATATTTAATTATTTGATAAAATTTTTGTGAAATTTGGTTTAATTTATTGATGTGAGTGATAGTGTCGTGCAAAACGAGGTGCCACATGCTATAATAATCGCGGAGGTGCAGAAATGAAATTTAGTGAAAAATTGAAAAAATTAAGAAAGGACAATAATTTAACGCAAGACGAGTTGGCTGACAAGTTATTTGTTACGCGAACTGCGATTTCGAAGTGGGAAACGGACAACGGCTATCCTAGCATTGAAAGTATGAAATTGCTAACAAAAATTTTTCATACTACATTTGACGATTTAATTAGTGATGAGGATATTGAAAATAAAAGATTGCTAGAAACTAAAATCGCTAGAAGGAATTACTGGTTCGTTCTCGCAAGTTTTATTGTTGCTTTGGGCTTTGCTTTGGCTACTTTGTTTACTGACATTCCGTATTTTTTAATAGGCTCTGTAATCGGTGTGCTTGCTTATTGGGTGTTTTCTTACTTTGCAACGCCAAAATACAAAAGGTTAGAGGCGCAAAAACAAAATTTAGTGGGCTATATAGTCATTAAAGCGATAGTTTTTGTTGGACTGCTTGCGATTATAATTACTACACTCGTACAAAGTTTTTCTTAAAATAATTTAGATGTTTTATTTGACTTTAAATTAAATAAAAATTAAAATTATAGCAGGAATTAATAAGGGGGTATTATGCAAGATTTTGAAGTTGCGATAATCGGCGGTGGAATTGTCGGCGCATGCGTTTTTTCTGAACTTACTAGAAAAGGCGTGTCTGCCGTTTTGCTTGAAGGTGCTAGTGATGTGAGTAACGGAAGCACAAAAGCGAATAGCGGTATTGTGCATGCGGGCTATGACCCTTTGCCAAATACTCTTAAAGCGCGCTTTAATATTCGTGGAAATCAACTTTATCCTGCTATGTGTGCGCGCCTTAAAGTCGACATACTGCAATGCGGTACGCTCGTAGTAGCGAATGCTAACGACCGCGCGGGGCTTGAAACTCTTTATAATCGCGGGCTCCAAAATGGAGTACAAGGCATGCGCATAATTGAGCGCGATGAACTTCATCAAATGGAACCGAATTTAGCGGACAATATAGACATAGGGCTTTTCGCACCTACGGGGGCGGTTATATCGCCATATTTAGTGTGCATAGCACTTTGTGAAGAGGGTGTCGTAAACGGCGGAACGGTATTCACAAACTTTTTTGTAGACAGAATAGAAAAATCGGGTGAAAAGTATAAGATTTTTGCTCGCGCAGATACTACGCAACAGGAAAATTTGGCGAGTGGTGGCATGCATAGTACTACTAAAAATGACAGTACTATGCATATAAAAAATGCAGAAAATTGCGAAAAAATGCAAAAAAATAATGAAAATTGCTGTGTAACTGCAAAATATATAGTGAATTGTGCGGGCGTTGGTGCAAATGCAATTAATGCGCTTGTTGGGGCTCCGCAAGTTCCGATTAGTTATGTGAAGGGCGAATATCTACTGCTCGACAAATCTCAAAAGGGTTTTGTAAATCGTCCTATATTTCCGCTTCCTACAAAAATGGGAAAGGGAATTTTGGCGTTGCCAACACTCCACGGGAACATTATGCTGGGGCCGACCGCGCAGCCTTGTGAGGCAGATGATACGACTGTCGATGATGAAGGTATAAAAGCAATCAAAAGTAAGGTTGTACTTTCGGTTAAACAACCAAATTATAAAAAGGTCATTAAACTTTTTGCTGGCGTGCGTGTAATTAGTGGTGATGATTTTGTTATCGAGCATATGCCGAATACGCACTATTTTTACACTGCGGGAATTTGTTCCCCTGGGCTTACTGCTGCGCCAGCGATTGCAGAATATCTAGTTGATGAAATGGCAAAAGATGGGCTTACATTTAAACCGCATGAAGTAGTATCTCGCAAGCCCTATGTTTGCACTGCGGACATGAGCAAAAAGGCATTAAAGGAATTAATAAAGCAAAATTCAGCATATGGAAAAATTGTTTGTCGCTGTGAAAAAATTACTGAAGGCGAAATTCTTGATGCTATTAACTCGCCCTTGCACCCGACAGATGTTGATGCTATAAAAAGGCGAGTGCGCCCGACTATGGGGCGTTGTCAAGGTGGGTTCTGCTTGTCAAAAGTAATCAAGATACTCTCTGATTTTTACAACATTCCCCCCGAAAATGTGCAACTTAATGGCAAAAATAGTGAAATTTTAACGAAATAAAAGGGGGTAAAAATGATAAAAACTGATGTTTTGGTTATTGGCGGTGGCCCGTGCGGGCTTGCCGCTGGAATAGGAGCATCAAAAACGGGTGCCACTGTTACGATTTTAGAGCGCGATAGTCGTCTTGGCGGTATTCTTATGCAGTGTATTCATAATGGTTTTGGGCTTCATTTATTTAATGAAGAGTTGACAGGACCCGAATACGCAGAACGCTGGATGGAAATGCTCAAAAAAGAAAAAAATATAAATGTAATTTGCGATGCCTTTTGTTCGTCTTTGGAACCGACTGCTACTGGGTATTTGGCGACCGCTTATAACTCTAAAAATTTAGTTGAAGTTGAAGCAAAGGCTGTTGTCATGGCGTTAGGTTGCCGAGAAAAACCTGCGGGGGCTATTTTGCTCGGAGGTACGCGCCCTGCTGGCGTTTTTAGTGCTGGTTGTGCGCAAAAATTAATTAATGTTGATGGTAAAAAAGTCGGCAAGCGTGTTGTAATTTTGGGGTCTGGTGATATAGGTTTAATTATGGCGCGCAGGCTTGTTTGTGAAGGGGCCGAAGTTGTTGGCATTTATGAAATTATGTCGCAGTCGGGTGGTTTGGCTCGAAATATCACGCAGTGTGTTCAAGATTTTAATATTCCGCTGCATTTAAGTACAACTGTTACGCGAGTTGTTGGTAAAAAGCGTGTCGAAGGCGTTTTTGTTGCGCCTGTAAATGAGAAATTGCAGCCGATAAAAGAACTTGAAAAGTTTGTGCCGTGTGATACACTTCTGCTTTCTGTTGGGTTAATTCCTGAGATTGAAATCGCGGGCGAGTTGGGGCTTGAATTTAACCCCGTTACAAATTCGTATATAGTTGATGAATATTATCAAACTTCGCGTGCAGGGCTTTTTTGTGCGGGAAATGTGCTACATGTAAACGACCTTGTTGATAATGTTTCGCGAGAAGGGCTCCGCGCTGGCGAGTGTGCAGGGCTTTTTGCAAAAGGTGGGCTTGATACCCGTAATAAAGTAGAAATTACACATGACGAACACATTAAATATACCGCGCCGAAGTATTTTTATAACACGAAGTCAGGGGAATTTCAAGTTTCGTTCCGTGTGGACAAAAACTACAAGCGTACGATAATTCGCGCCATGAGTGGTGGTGTTGAAATTTCGAAACGCCCCGCGCCTGCTGTTACGGCGGGTGAGATGCAAGCACTTAAACTTGATAAGTCTAAAATTGCAAATGATTTGCATCTTGAAATTGAAGTAATGGAATAGCACGCCTTAAATTTGCATTAAAGCGTGCTATTTTTTCTTTTTTTATAAAAGTAGTAAAACAAATAAGTAAATAATGAGTAGGTGCGCAGGGTAGAAAATATAGAATAGCCATTTGGGTGAATTTTTTCCTTTTTGTCCGTTATAAAGCATGAGTAAGGGGAGTGCCAAAAGTGCAAAAAGCGGGTAGTAATACATAAATAAATTCATGTCTGAGAAAAGGAAACTTTCGAGCCAGTAAACGACCATTAAAACTGCCGCAATTATCCACATAATCACTTTGTAAATGTTGAAATTTTGTGCTAAAAGTGGAATTTTTTGCGATTTTTCGTCAATTTTTTCACTTTTTTCTGTATTTTTTAGATTTTCGGTTGCTTTATCAGAAAAAAGTGCGTTGCTTGCTTTACTGCTATTTTGCGTGTTCGAAAGCAGGTGTGTTTCTTTTGAGTTTTCAGTAATTTCTTCGTTTGTGATTGATAAGTTTTTTATATTTGTTTTTATGCTCGGTTGCATATGATTAAATAAATAGAATACTGTCGGCAAAAGCACGCCATAAAAACCATACGAAACAGTTATGCCTAAACCTGTTAGCACGAAAATCAAAACAAAAATTGCAATTATTAGGGTTGCATATACAAGGAGCATTGATTTGTCTTTTTTAATTTGGTCTATTATATAGAATACCGCGAGAGCGAAAAGGAATGTAAATAATATATTTAGGTCGAATAAATTTTCATTTAGTGCAAAATAATAAATGGGTTGGGAAATAATCGCAAAAGCAAGAAGTGTGAGTGCGTAGCGTTTGCGGTTTCGAGTGTAGTACCAGCCTTCTGCGATAAAAAATGCAAAAAGGGGAAAGGAAATTCTTCCTATTGTGCGGAGTGTGAGATATAACCAGCCTAAATTCCATGCTTCAAAAGTTGTATATCCTATGACTGCGCTTATATGGTCGATTAGCATTGTGATTAGCGCAATCCATTTTAATATAGAGCGTGAAAGTCCGCGAGGTTGGCTTTTTTGTAAATTTAACATAAAAATATTTTAATACTTTTTCAATATAAAATAAAGGAAATTTAAGAAATAAAATTTTGAGTATAAAATTTTTAGATTTTTTTCAAAAAAATGGTTGACATAGTAATTTATCTTTGCTAAACTAATAGCGTTCTAGTCTTGGAGAAATCAATAAAAAAGAATCTTCCTTTTATTGACCAATTCCCTTCACCAATTTTTAGTATTGCTTTTAGTAATGCTAAAATACTCCAAGGCAGACATATTCCCCAATAGCTCAGTCGGTAGAGCGTCCGGCTGTTAACCGGCAGGTCGCAGGTTCAAGTCCTGCTTGGGGAGCCAGTGTTCCAGTATCCGAACCGTTTTGAGTTCGTGCTGGTGTTGAAAATTTAGAAAAAGCCCTTTGTAAAGGGCTTTTTTGTTTTTTAAGTTTCACTATTGGTGGATTGTTGTTTTGCTTTTTCGGCTTCGAGTTTGCGTATTCGTTTACGGTAGTGGCGGTTATTCTCTTGAAATGCTGTGGCTGATGCAATGTTTAATGTGCGAACAAAAAACCGCATTTCGATTACGAAAGAAAATAATAATGATAATCACAAAAACGTTGAAAGACAGGCAAAATGCCTGTTTTTTCTTTGTTATAAGCAAATGTTTGTTTTATAAATGACTGTATTGAATTGCTTTGAAATGGGGGCTTTGTGGTAAGTATTGATTTTATTTTTGTTTTGTGATATACTTTTTATATTAAAGAGAGGGAGCCATGGAAAGAGAGAAAGATAGAGTGTCAATCAAAACATTTGAGAATTATGCAGATTTAGTTGAAAAGTACCCAGTTTTGCAAGAGCAAGAGGGGTTTATACCTATTTACTATGTGCAAAATTTGGGTGATATTTTGTGTAGTCGTTTAATTCGTCTTATGCGCGGAAAGGAAAGCGGGCGTTCTGTGAGAATTGTTCGTTTAAATGATGAAGATGAAAGAAATGGCGATTTTGTATTTTTTACTGATGCCGAGCAAAAGATTGAAGATTTTATTCGTGGTGCTTCGCGCATTTTTGATAGAGTTGAAGAAATATCAAAAAATTCGAACTTTGATGCTTATTGTATTGATAAAAAAGGTAGGATAGCTCCGCACGGACATATTCCTATTGCTAAACTTGTTCTTGGGCAAGGTGAGAAAGAATGCGAAAATTTAAAGGTAGTTAGACAAAAATTGCACGAACAAGGTATAATTACTGATAGATGTTATATAGACTTGCTTAAACTTGGTGATGAGCGTATCATGTATATGGCGCCGTTTAAATATGATAGGAATTATTTGCGTGATGTGCGTGCGGTAAAAGCAAAAGCGTTGCGATTTTGTTATGATTTGAAAGACTCTGGATTTGCGCTTGACTGCGTGCCGTTAGATGATTGCGGAGAGGCAAAAGTGGAGGGAATTTTGAAACATTATCGATACGGAATGAGTGCGAAATTGACGGAGCGCGTGCTTGAAGATACAAGGACTATGTAAAGTCCTTTTTTCTTTTTAATTGTGAAATAAAAATTTGTTTAATATGTTTGAATTTTATGCTAAACTGCGTTTTGTTTTTATAGTATTTACTGCAATTTTGCATAAAAATGGCAAAGAATTTTGTAAAATTTACTGATTTATTTTTTGTGGTTAATTACTTTAAAAGGAAATAATTAAAAATAGTAAAAAATATTATAAAAAAGTGAAAAAATCGCGCCATTAAGTTGTTAAATTGTGTGCGTGTATGGTATACTAAAAAGGTAAAATTCTCAATTAGTAATTAGTTATTAAGGCATGGTTTGCCTATGACCTGATTTCTAGTTTAAAATTTTGCGTTGTTGTAAATGCACTCTGTTTAAAGTATACTAAATTTTTACTTTAAATTAATAAAAAATCGAAAAAGAAACAAAATAAAGTACAAAGGGCGAAAAAATGGGAGTACACAAAACTTTTTTGAATGAAAACAAAACTAGCACGCGCGCGCGTATAGGCGCAATGTTTTTTGGCGTGTTGGCAATATTGCTTGCGACACTGGGAATACTCGCGGGGTGTGGTAATCCGCTTGATAACTTGCGCATTACCCTTTCGGGAGAAAGTGTAACCGAAGTTGACGGTACATATTATCTAACACTCACAATCGATGGCAACGCTGATGATGAGCAAGCCACCGACCCGAACGCCCCGAATGCAGAAGCGCCTCTTGGCTCGGATTCAGCTCTTGTAACCGCCGAAGTTACAGGGCTGTCTGGCGATTTGCTCGGTGATGTTGTGTGGAATTATAATGATACTTTGCTGCGCATTGATTTGCAAAATTCCGCAGGTACCGAAGTAATTATCACAGGGCTTTCTGCGACAACGGAGGCGCGAGTAACTGCGTTTAGTATCGAAACGAATGAAGTTGCAGCGACACTGATTGTCGAAGTAATTGTGAAGCCGACGGGCGCGACACTCTCTGCTGATATGACGAGTTTTGGAATACCAGCAGGGCAGGAATACATTCTTGACCCGCGCACGCTTTTTGATTTTACTCCCGCAAATGCGACAGTACCTGATTATGTATTCAATATCAACGGGGAATTATACAACTCTAAAGAACCTTTTATTCTTGATACTTCAGTTGGCAGTGCGGTAGATATTACGGCATACCCGCGCGATATTCAAAATTATACAGATGAAGAACTCGCTGCGCTTACTGTCGTGATGGAAGATGTGCGCGTATATACTGCACTCACAGCAGAAAATACATATCTTTATTCTGGTTCGGTTGCGAATGTGATTACTTCTCTCGAACTTGTGAAAAACTCGTCATCAAATACCGCGCGTGTAAATGTGGCGGTGCCGAATTATGAGAGTGTAACTGTTGAAATTCGCGACCCTAATGGCTTGATTGACAATTACATTTATGCAGAAGTAAATGCAAATACAAATCAAATCACAATAACAGGTCTTGAATCGCTTGACGAATGGACACGCCTTGAAATCGTTGTCAAAGTTGCAGGCGTGAGTGATGCTCGCGAAATGGTGCTTCCGCTTGATATTCGTATCGTTGATGTGCCAACTGCGATTATTATAAATGGCGACAGCACAACTGACATATATTACCTTGATGTATTCGACCGCTACCGTGAGAGCGGTGCAACTTCGGGGGCGCAAGTCGTTTTTGGAACAACTCCATACAGTAATGTCTACAACAACATGAGCCTTAATGTCGTACTAAATGAAAGCGATGCCGCCTTAATACAAAACTTACGCATAAACGGTGAAATCTTTAATGGTGAATACACTTTCCATGCTGGCGACACATTGTACTTCCGCAGCAGTGGGGGAACGGGAACAATCACGCTTGATGTAACAGCAACAGATACTGCACTTTTTGGTGATACGCTGACACGCAGGCTTGTGATTAACTTGCAACAGGGTGTAACTGATATAACTGTTAGCGATGCTTTTGTTGACCCGACACTAAATGCCATTGTGCTTGAATATGACGAATACGGATTGTCGACTTATTCGACTAAAACTGTCGACTTTACCGTAACACCTGCGACTGCAAATGCGGATACCGTTTCGGTGCGTTCAAGCAATCCAAATATTGTAACTGTTGAAAAATCGGCGCAATCGCCTACACGATTTATATTAACCGCCGCTTCGGCAGGCAGTGCAACTATTACGCTTGAATCAGCGAGTGGGGCAGTGCGCACGGTTACAGTTCGCGTTCTAACGGCATTTAATAACTTTGCGATTTCGCTAGGCTCTGACATTTCGGGCTCGAATTTGGGACCTTACGCATATACGACAATTAATGTCGGTGGGAGCGATGTCGAAACTCTCGATTACGCGTTTATTGCGCAAGGACAGAGTGTACATCTAAATAACACGCTATTCCCGAGTAATGCTTCGTCATCGGTTTTGAGTATTGATATCACATCAAATGCCGAGGATATCGCGTATGCACGCGCGCAAGGAAATACAAGCATTTTATTACAGACAATGTCGCGCGGTGATGTAACCTTTACAATGTCCGTTGCGTACTACCGCATAGGCGCGGGTGGGCTAGTTGAGCGCGCGACTGTTACTCGAGATTTTACAATTCATGTATTTGTGCCGATTAGTCGAATCTCGGTTAACCAGTCAAATGTAGAATTGCTTGCATCGACTACTGGTAACCAGTCTTATTACGATACGCAACGCAACACGACAACACTTGAAGTTAGTGTTTATCCGTCTGAATCAGAAGTAAAGGCAAGTAGCGCGACATGGACAAAAAACCCTGCTTCGTCAACAAGACTTACGCTGTCGAGCACGGCGGGCGCAAGCATAAATATAACCGCCCAACCTTTGAGTAGTACAGATAATTATATCTCGGTTGATGTCATAGTGTCTGTTACTGATATTAACGGAATCGTGTTTACTCAAACAGTACATGTAACAATTACTAAAATTACGCGCGTAACTGATATTCTAATCGATGGTATACCCGACAACGATACTGACGGCTTGTACTTTGAATTGTACGAAAATTCTAGTTTCGATTTGAACTTGACGATTGAACCATCAAACGCAACAAACAAAAATGTTGAATATATTTTATTTGATGCCGAATATTTAGGCACTGACTATACAGGGTCGCTCGGCAATAATATAATTCGAATTGATACGGGGCGCCGTGAAAATAACCGCACTGTTTACGATTACTACCGTGTAGAAACGCGCTCGGCGGACATGTCGCAGTACGAATGTGATACCGCAACGCTTGAATATGATGCATCGCACAATTTGTATTCGGTTGTGCCTAGTCGGGCAGGTTATGCGTTCATGTTTATAATTCCGCAAGACATTTTGGCGCAAGATATTACAACTATTTACGAACTTACTTCGCAAATGCAGAACCCGTCTGACTCATCGAGTATGCGCAGAATTTTAATCACTGTTGCTGACGGACAATCTGTGCCGTTTAGGCTTTATGATGCCGAAGATGTTGCAAACATTGGCGCGAGCGAATTAGGTTTGCGCAGTAATTACTACTTAATGAACACGATTGACATGAGTAATTACCTTGCGCGCAACCCTGACTGGACTCCTATCGGCAACCGCACTACGCCTTTTAGTGGTACAATTACTTCGATGGGCTGTGATGAAAACGGGGGAACGGCTTTAAGTATAATCGGCTGGACTTTGAGAAAAGATTTAACTCAAACAAACCCGAACGATGACCCCGCGCACACCATGTATTACGGAATTTTTGGTGTAGTTACGGGTGAAATTCGGTATGTAAATTTCTATATTAATTCGTATACGATAATTCAAACGACTGCGCGTCTTGACCTTGATAACGAAAACCCTAATGTTGCGCACTCGTATAATTATGGACTGCTGGTCGGCGAGTTAAGTTCGACCGTTTCGGGCGGAATAACGCGTTCTGGTGTGCTTGACCATGTAACAGTGTCTTGCTCGAATGTAACATACAACTATAACAATACTTCGACAAATCTAAATTACTTGCACTTTAATCTAGGTGCAGTTGGTTATGTCGGTGCAAACACGACAGTTGATAACATGACTGTATCTATTTCCGCTCGACTTTCTAGCGACGATATGCCAGTGCATTTTGGTGGGCTGGCTGGTGAAAATGCTGGACTAATTGGCTCGTCTGCAACAGAAAATTATACAAATTCAGTTGTAGCAAATGTGTCTATTGCGAATCGCGACACGAACCTAAATAGCACGATTACAAAGGCAATTTTAGGAAGTGCAATCGGTGTAAATGCCACAAGCGCTAGTGCTTATGGAATTAGTACTGATGGTACGCTTGATTTAAGTGGTTATTCGAATAATACGCTCGGCGGAATTGCAGGTGAAAATGCAGGTAGCATAGTTTCGTCAATGTCGTCTGCTGTATTAAGAGCAAATGGTTCGCTCGGCGGAATTGCGGGCGTTTCAAGCGGAACAATAAATAATGTTGCTTATGAAGTATACGCGCTTTCGTCTACGAACTGCGGAATTTCGGGAAGTGGAAATGTTGGCGGTATTGTAGGACTTATGACAGGCGGAAGTATTCAATACGCCATTGCGCAAGGGTACAATATTGACGAGAGCAACCCGAACATTTTAGGCAGTGTTGATGCCGAAAATTCTACGCTAAACCTTGGTGGAATTGTTGGTTTTGCGCAGACTTCGGCAGTGGTAAACATTTCTAGGTCGTTTGCAAATATTGGCATTTCAGGCACAGTTTCGGGCGACAGTACAAGCGGAGTGCTTAATGTAGGCGGACTGCTTGGAAATTCATCGGGTACTGTGAATATTGCTGATGCCTATGCTCGTGGCTTCGTTTCGACAAACTCGACCGACACAGGTGCGACTGCTAATGTCGGCGCGATTGTAGGTAGCACGGACAACAACACTGGTGTAAATGCCGTCTATGCCGAACTCGCAAATGATTTAAGCGCAGTAGGCTCGGGCAACTTGATTACAAGCACGCAAAAAATTATAATTCTTGTAACCCCTGAAAGTTCGCTTTCAAGTAGCGATGCAAATATCATTTATCTTGACAAGACAAGCGCAGATGCTTTGAATTTAAATTATTACGCGCAAAACGGATTTAGTGTTTCGGTTTGGGCGCAGGCTAGTGTGATTAATGACGGCTATCCGCACCTATTACGAAACGGGGAAGCGTTCATTCGAATTGTGCCAAATAGCATTATGCTATCGGCTAAAACATTTGAGCGCGTGAGTGGTAATAATATTAGTGGTGTGCAGAATATCTACACCTCAAACACTCTTGACACTAAAAAATTAGTTCTATTCTATTCAAATAGTGGGCAGGATATTCGACTTAGTGATTTATTCGACTTTGCCAGCGACCCTGAACTCGACCCCGCGAATGTGCGCGTTGCGTTTAGTGTGTCAAATACTAGCGTAATTCAAGTAGTTGCTGGTACTACATTCAGCACAACAAGCCTACGCATTGTTGGCACGGGTACGGTAATTCTTTCAATTACAAGTAGTCAAAATACTACGGCTCGCGACTTCGTGCAAATCGCGGTAATTAATGGGTTCGAAGAATATAATCTTTATTCAGGCAGCGATATGTCGCCTGAAAACATAATAGAAAATACTGACCCTTTGAGCGAAATTCGTATTAAAAATGGCGAAAACTCACAAGCATTCGTTGAGTATTTGAGCGAGGGTAGTGCTGTTTCGGCTGGAAACGTTAGCGGTGGGTTAAGATTTAGTGTTGACGATTCTAGCATAATTTCACTAGGACTTGCGGAATGGACAGAAGGCGAAAATGGTGAATATTACTACTATTTAATGGGCGATTCTTCAATTACTTTTGTTGCTAAAAACGCGACACCTGCGCTTACGGTTTCGGTTTCACCTTTCTTTGATGCTTCGTTCTATACGCTAGACGAGAATGGAAAAGCAACGGGGGCGGCGAGTGTATACCGCATTGATATTGATAATACTGAATGCGCGCTCGTATATAACACCGTTGTTTATAAAGGGGCTTCGTCAATAGGACTAGGCATTGCAAATGACACAAGCGTTTATGCGGGAGATAGCCTTACAAGTTCGGTAACCTTGATTACTGATAACTTTGAAGAAGGCGACAATGTGCTTGACCACATCGGCTACTCTCTACGCCTAAACGGTGCTGATAGCGATGCTATTAACACGGAAGACGACATCGAAAGTAACGATATTCGCGTGTCGTTTGGAACACTCGAATATACAGCAAGCGAAAATAGATTAACTATTCCGTTTAGCGTAAGTTTGACAAATCTTGCGCGCAACGAATTAAAAACTGCGACTACTTACACAATAACATTCTGGGCACTTGATGAGAATGGCGACCCGATAGGGTACACTGATACAAATGGCGACTTTGTGTATTCGATGACTGTAACTCTTGAATTTACTTTCTTGCCTCAGCGTATAAATCATATTGATATGTCGCATTACAGTGATGCGGTAAATAATGGTTCGAAACTTGAACAAGCAGGTGGGCTACCAACTAACACGATGATTGCAGGACAGTATGGTTTGCTACAAATTCGTGTTTCGCCAGATTACGCATATTACGACCGCATTGAGATTACAAGTGCGGTTACAAATAATGAGCGCGTAATGTTTGACCAGAGAATTTTGCGCTACGAAAACGATATCGCGACATATTACAGTTGGCAGACAGGTGTCGAAATTATTGAGGGCGGTATCAGCCTTTACCGCGTATCAAATTATGACGGTACTTTTGACGGAAATTATTATGTGCGCACGCTTGTGTCGTCAGCGCAACCAGTAGGCGCGCAATTTACCGTTACGGTTACAATTTATCAAGGCGACACTACTTATACCGAAAGCCTTACGATGACGGTTTACACGCAAGATACACTTTCGCTTTCGTATGATAATTACAATTCAAATACTAACACTGCATATGTTGCCGCGGGTACGGGTTACAGAATAGGAACGACTACATTAGAGCAAAATGCAAATGAATTGAATGTCGTTGTCGGCTCGTCATACATGGATTACTCTCTTTCGGTAGTTGCTCGTGACAGTAGCGGAACCGATGTAACAAATAGTTATAATGTCGCAATAGTCAGCGAAAACGGAAGATATTACCTATACACAGGCACCGCCCCCGTAGGTACGGAAATAACTGTTACTCTGTCGGGGCGACAGAATATGTCGGGGCTAATTAATACTGTTACTCGCACACTTGACTTTTTGGTTGTTGACTTCTATATCAGCAGTATTCAAGACGGGCTTGTAAACGGTGCATCACAATCGACAAATCTTCGCTATCCGTACATTCGCGATTCATTGTATGATTTGAGAATTTTTGACGGTGCGACACTCGAAAATCTCGACACTATTTCGGCTATTACTTTTGACCCGACAAATAGCACTCTTCGTGAACACATTTTAGAAGTGATTAATACTCTAAACGGTATCGGCAGTCAGCGTTATTTAGGTTGGTACGGTTATTTGCCTGACAGCAACGGCAGTTATGGCTGGTCGCAACTTGCGCCTATTACGACAGGAAGCGAAGGCGAGTGGCTCGACTCAAACTATCGATTCTACTGTGATGTTGGAGGCGATGGGTACACGGGATACCGTATAGAAGGTAATGGCGTTTCGTCATCATCGCGAATAAGATACGACTTGTATTATACTTATGAAAACGGCGAATTTAAGTTAATTACTCGTAACGAAATTGATAATAATGCTCGTGGTTTTTCGACTGCGGAACTTACTATTGAATTTTATCAAATGACTTCGCAAGAGCATGCGCAACCTGTCTACACCGAGCGCGATTTACTCAATATGGAATCGGGTATCGACTATATCCTTATGAACGATATTTCGATTACAAGCAACTGGACAGCGCTCACGACTGAAATTGCAAGTCTAAATGGTAACGGATATACAATTTATCTACCGCGCACGCTTTATTCGTCATCTTCGAATTATGGACTTTTTGACACGATTAGCGAAAATATGGTAATCAAAAACTTAACCGTTTCACTTAATACTGACGGTCTAACACTTCCTGAAACGGTGTCAAGCACGACTTCACTTAACTTTGGTGCAATCGCTGGTGTAAATAATGGTACAGTTTACAACTGTGTCGTAAATGGTTGGACTAATAATGCCGTTCGTGGAATAACAGTTCCTACGCCAACAGATACGACAGCATCGTTCTATATTGCGGGTCTTGTAGGTACAAACAGTGAGAGCGGTGCAATTTCAAATAGTCGTGTCGAATATGTAAACTTGACGGGCTTCGGCAGACTTGCTGGACTTGTGTCGTCAAACTCGGGTGTAATAGCATCAAGTTACTACACAGGTGGCACGATTACGAATGTTGCAACTTCGACAGCAAACAATGTTGCAACTGCTGGACTTGTCGTTGAAAATGCATACGGCGCTACGATTTTCGGCTCGTTTACTGGTGGTGCATACACTGAATACAATGCTAAAAGCGGACAAAATACGCAAGTTTCAAGTTTAGCAAATACTCGCGATGCGCTCATACTTTCGGGTGTGAGAACAGCAGGCTTTGTATACGCAAACTACGGTTCGATTTCTGATTCTTATTCGGCAATGCGAATTTGGGCAATTGAAGCAAGTGGTTTTGTGTACTCAAATTCGGAGAACGGAGAAATTGAGCGTTGTTACTCTGTATCCGTTCTATCAGACACAGGCGAGTCGGGAGTAACTAGCCTTTCTATGCCGTTTATCGGTGTTGAAAGCACTTCTTCTACTGAAAACAATAACGCAAACCCTGATGGAATTGTGAACTGTTATTTCTTAAATACTGGATTTAGTACTAATGCACTTCGCCTTGAAGATGCGACTGAATTAACTCTTGAACAATTTTTAGGCAACTCGGGTTACTCAATGTTTGAAGGGTACACCTTCTCGCGAGAGGGTAGTGATGGTAGTGAATTTACGGGCGTGTGGACATTTACAACTCCAGATAACCTTTACTTTACGCCTGACCGCTTCACAACAAATCTAAATTCGCGTAACCAAATGAATCTAGGCCCTAAACTCGTGTCTGCAAGTTTGATTGCAACACCGAGAATGAACCTTGACGAAGAGAACACAACTGTTGACGAGGACACTGGGGTTGTAAGGTATGTTTACACCGAGCAGTTTGTTCCGTACTTTGTAAAGACGACAAACACGATTTATGGCACGGACTATTCCTTTAACCCTGTTGCAATTACGACAGCGGCACAGTTTAATTCGGCTTTTGCGAATACTTCGTATGTAATTACTGATGATATTCGTCTTGCTCGCAATATTGACCAGAGCGACATTTCCTCGACTGCTACGCTAAACAGTCCTCTTGCAACATACGCGGGTGTGTTCGAAGGTAACGGCTTTACATTTGAAAATCTCAATCTTGCGGTGAACGATGCGAGCGTTTCGAGATATGGACTACTCGGCACGGTTACTAGTGAAACAACAAGTGATGGAACTGTTCACACAGGAACTATCAAAAATTTAAACATCTCGGTTACTGCGGTTTCATGTTCGCAAGTTGCTTATGTCGGCGCGCTTGCTGGTGTAGTCGAAAATGGTAATATCTATAATATTAACATTACTGGGCAGAACTCGCGCGTAATCGGTAATAATGCTGTCGGCGGTGCGGTGGGCTTGATTTCTGGGACTTCGCGCGCTAGCAATATTACAAGCGAAGTCGGTGTTACTTCAAACTACCGCGCAGACACGAACTTACTATATAACGCAGACTTGCTTGCTGCCTCGGGAAGTAGCGCTGCCGCAAATAATATCGGCGTGCTCGGCTTTGCTGGTGGTGTGTTTGGTATTGCTGACCTTACTCAATTTGACACGGTCAACACGACTACAAATGCAAACGAAGCGGCTCTAAACTATATTTACAGCACTGGGCAGGCAAGCATTGTTGGTAAAATTGCAGGTGGTGTTGTCGGCGTATTAGGCGTGCATACCGTTCTAAATTATGCCGAAAAGGTAGTCGACACCGAAACAACAATTCGCGGTATAACCTTTGCGGGCGGACTTGTTGGGCAGAACAACGGTGTAATAAGATATAGTAATGTTGTTTACACCGATGATGTACAAGAGGCTGTTGATGCTGCAAATACTGGTGAAGATACGACACTTAACCTTGACGGCGAAAGCATAACCGTTAATAATGTTCTATTTGATAACGGACAAAGCACGCTAGGTACGGGTGGAATTGCGGGTATTAACATAGGTTACACCAGCGATGGCTGGGCTAGCGGTGCGATTTACTATTCGTCAAGTAAAGTTCGCGTGCGTAATTCAAATGGTGCGAATGTCGGCGGTATTGTAGGAATTGCGTACGGTGGCGACATTCGAGCAGTATTCTCGACAGGTAGTATTTACGGCAACAGAACTGCAAACCTAGGTGGAATTGTTGGTTATATCGACGACTTCTCGGCAGGCGGTAATTTAACCGAAATTTCGAACCCGTTCGGCACAAATGTATCTGCTATGACTACACTTGATTATGTGGTCGCACTCAATAACTATCTTGCTAGCGACTATAACTACTACTACGAAATTAGCCAAGCCGAAACTCAAGTTCGCGCTGGTGCGCAAGGTGGGTTGGTTGGTTATTGTGTTGACCCGAGCCTAATTTACACGACTCATACAACGGGGGCGGGCGACCCTGACGAGCCATACTCACAACTTCTAAATTCAATTAACTTCTATGTAAATCAAATTTACAATCGTGTTGTACTCAATTCTGTAATTGACGAACAGACGGGCGAGAATGTAATAAATCTGCGTGCTGTTGGTAATTCGGAAGCAAATATCAACATTGCCGAAGGTGAAACTCGCGGTTATATGATTAATAACCTTGATGTAATCTTTGGACAATGGGACGGTTATAGCATTGATACTAGTGGCGGAATGCCTGATATTGACATTCAAGATGTGCCTGACACGATTTATATAAATTCGGTGGCTGATTACAAAATTATGTACTGGCACCCCGACAAAGAATACATTTTAAATACTGACCTTGACTTTTTGGCGGAGTCGACTGCGCTTGCGCCAGTAGGCTCGACAAGTGCGCCTTTCACAGGCTCGTTCAACGGTAATGGACACACATTATATAATGTGCCAATTGTTCGTTCGGGGGCTATGAATGTAGGGCTATTCGGTGCAACTGACGGGGCAACTATTCGAAATGTAAATATTGTAAACCTTTATATCTCAACTAATTTAAGCGAAGACCTTACCACTTATGTCGGTGGGTTAATAGGTGTGGCACGCAACACGACAGTTGACCGCGTAAACATTACAAGTGATGCTTCTCTTGAAGGCTCGTATCATGGAATTACAACAAATTCAAATAATGTTGGCGGAATGTTTGGTCGCGTTTACTCTGATGCAAACGGAGTAACTTCGGTAACTGATGCATATATTTCTATTGATATAAATGCAACTGACAATGTCTACTCTGCGCGTGAAACGACAGCAAATGTCGGCGGTTTTGCTGGGCAGGCAACAGGCGAAAACACGAGCATTTCGCGAGTGTTTGTCGAAGGTAACATGAATGTGGAATACAACCTTGCAAACCTTTCGACAATCTCGCACTATGTGGGTGGGTTCATCGGTAGTGCGACTTCGGTTGTCGTAAACAGCGCGGCAAGCAACTTTGAAATTACACTAAATAATGTACAGCAAAACACTGTTGCGGGCGGATTTATCGGGCTCGGCAACGAGATAGACTTAACACAAGTTGACAGCGCAAGTAATTTGACCTTTGATTTACTCAATATTTCGGCAAATTCATTCTCGGCTGGTGGCTTTATCGGTACTATGTCTGGCGGAACAGTTGTTGGCATAGTAAATAGTGGCGACATTACATTAAATGGTACTTATAATATAGATGTTGCCACAGGCGCACATGCGCTCGGTGGTATTGCTGGCACGATTTCGGGCGGAACAATGCAGACGGGTTATTCGATTGCTTCAATATTTAACAATACTCGATTTACAAATATTGATTTGTCTGTCTACTCTGGTACTCTTGGCTACACTTCAGTTTACTGCGATACTTATCTCGGGCTTACGGCACGCGATTCAAATAATGTCGGCACAACGAGTGTAAACATTATTTCGCGTACTTATGACGGACTTGTTCGCCCGACTGGTAGCACTTATGCTTATGCTCGTCTTGATACTGCCGAATGGTCGTCATTCTCGGCTGCGCCGACTAGGTATGCGGCACTTTACTCACAAAAAGTTGTTACAGGCGACACAAAGCGCGCCCCTATTACGATTTCATCTTACTCTGACTTTTACAGTTTAATCGACACAAGTGGGGAAAATTACCTTTACTACTTGCAGACGACTTCGCTCACAACTCCAGTAGACCTTGACCTTAACCGTACGCTATACGGCTGGTATAATGCAGGTGGAAATACGATAAACGCCGTTTATCAAACTCTTGAATATGACGGATTTACTCCTGCGACTAATACAAATTACGGACTGTTCGCAACACTCGGTGATGTCGAAGTTAGCGGTGAAACCCGTGGCTCAATTCTTTCGGGAGCAGTGATTAATGTCAATGTTTCCACAAAAATTGGTGATGGCTCGACATTTGGTGCTGCGGTTGGAAATCTCACAAGCAACGCAAAAGTATTTGGCGTTTATGTTACAGGTAAAATTGATTTGGGTGTCGAAAGTGGTTCAGTAAATATCGGTGGAATTGCGGGCATTAACTCGGGACAAATTATCGGTAGTGCCGTAAATGCGGATATGAGAATTTACGGTGCTGTTGACCTTGATGGAAACTCGCTCGGCACGGGCGGAGCGGTAAATGCTGGTGCGCTTGTAGGTTGGAGTAATAATGTAGACACGCGATTAACTCTTATTGATAGTTACGCAGTTGGCAGTATTTTAAACTATAACTCTGCGCAAAATGTCTATATTTCGGGCTTTGTCGGCAGAGTTGCAGACGAAAGCGGAAACTCGCTCGGCTTCTACAATGAAAACTGTTATACCGCAGTTGTTCTTCGCGATTATACAGGCTCTGCGGTTGTAAATTCCGTAGTCGCTAACCGCAACGGTGGAGCGACAAATGCAAACGGCGTTTACTATGATACATCGATGACTCTTTCAAATAATGAATACTTTACAGCATTTAGTATATCTGCACAACGCGGGGCAGACACAAGCCAAAAACTCGCGCTTGGTAGTGCATTCACAACGGACAACGCTTATAACTACGGTTTGCCGTATTTGAGTTGGCTTGATGATGTTTCGGCATTAAGTAGCACTGGAAATGGTACGGCTTCTTCGCCTTATGTGATTAACTCGGCTGGACAACTTCTGTGGGCTCTTGAAAATGGCAACTCGTACTATATTCTTAATAATGACATTGACTTCTCGCTAATTTCTAGTGGCTACACCGCGCGTGCGTTTGCAGGAAACCTTGACGGAAATACATTCTCAATCGACAATATTTCTACAACTCTGTTTACTGATGTTTCAGGTGATATTTCGAGCCTAAAACTAAATGGAGCGACTGCGAGTGTAATTCTTGCTGACACGATTTCAGGAAGCGCAACACTCGTGATGACTGATGCGACAACTGGTGCAGTTGTAAACAGTGGAAATATAGAAAACGCCCTTTCAAACGGCGCGACATTCGGTGCGAATGCAGTAAATTGTTATACTAATTACCCGACTGATTTAAGTGTTCTTGATAGTGATATTTGGGCATTTACAGGCAGAACGGTAGACGGAACAAACGCTTATGAACTTCGCGAATTTGTCGAAGTTGTAGGCACGAATACACCATTTGGCGTATCGGTATCGAATGTTGGAGGAGTGTACTTAATTGATACAGTTGACCAACTTTCACGCGTGATAGAATACTCTAGAATGGCTGGCGGAACATATAATGTAACCGTAAATGGCGATATTCTTGACCTCGAACACAAAGCATTAGAAACATTGAATAACATTGTTCTTGATTGCGACACTATAACAAACGGACTTATTATACGCACGGGAAGTGGCGACTTTACGACTTCGCTTTCAAACAATAATGTTAGCGGTGTCGAAAATGTCGGCATGGTTCTCGGTAGCACAAGCGTATTCGGTTCGACTTCGCAAAAGTTTGATGACGGAACAACGCTTACAATTAATAATGCGGTTATTTCGGTATCAAGCAATTCGGCTCTTGTAATCGGTGCATTTGAGCAAGCAAAGACTATTAATGTAAACATTACAAATGTTACTGTAATTACTCCTGATGGCGTAACACCTGTTGGCATTACAAATACTATCGCTGGGGCATCGACCGTAAATGTTACGATTTCGGGAATGACGGCAGATGCATTTAGTTCACTCGTTGGCACCAACAGTGGCACACTGTCGCTTAATATTACAAACCTTAATGCCGCTATAAATGGTGCTTTGGTTGTAACAAATAATGGAACTCTTACAGTAAACGGAACATACACAAATTCGGCAAACCTAAATAATTCAGGATTGATTGCGCATACAAATTCGGCTTCGGGAATTATTAATATAGGCACGCTTAACATAACGGGTGCAGGCGATAATTCGGGCGGAATAGTGTATATAAATGACGGAAGCATTACGGGCGGAACATTGAATGCTACGCTTACAGGTACTTCAATCGGCTTTATTGCAAATACGAATAATGGAACGATTTCTAATATTACGATTACGGGTACTATAAATGGCGTTGCTAGCGATGTTGTGGCGGTGGCAGGTAGTGGTACAATCGAAAATGTTACAACTCCAACAGTCGAACCTGAACCTGAACCCGAGCCAGAGCCAGAACCTGAACCCGAGCCAGAACCGACACCGTAAGCGGAAAAAACTTTTTGATAACTTTGGCTAGATTTTAAATTCTAATTGTATTGCAGTTATCAAATGAAGAAGTAAAAGTATCTCTTTCTATGATTTGTTAAACAAGGCACGCAAAAGCAACCTAGTTGGGTATTATGTAACTTCATAAAAAACAAAGAGCAAAACCACCGCTCTTTGTTTTTTTATATAATATATTTTATAGTTCATTTATTTGCGTAATATGATATTAAGTTGATTTAAATAAAAGGTACGATTTAAAGATGGCGCTGTGATAAATATGCATAATACTTAATATTTGGTTTATTTTTAACAATTTCTAGCATTTCAATACGCGTAGTACTGTGTTGATTGAGCGCAATAAAACTTTTTATGAGATTTATTAATTTAAAATCTTAATAATTTTTGAACCACTGTATTGAAATACAACATTTTCATATGATATAATTAAATAGTATTATATAATTAAATGGTACAAAGTTAAAACTTATTTTAATTGAAGTTAAAATTAAAAATAGTTTTTTGCAAATAAAAAGAATACATATGCAATTTTAAATGGATTTGAGATTTGATTTTTATTTGCAAGAATAATAGAATCAAATCACGCAAAAACGAAAGAGAGTGAAATATGAAAAATCACAAAAAAATAGAAAAGAATAAACAAAAAAGCAAAGAAAAAATAAAAGAAAATGAAGCTAAAAGCGAATTTCTAAAAGATGAAATTGTTTTAAAAAATCGCAAAATAGATTACATTTCTTTTTTAAAAGAAAAGCAGTTTACAAGGTCGATTTTGCCCGAAACTAATATTTTAATGCGCCGTTTTTGGATTGATTTAGCACTATTTTTGGGCGTTGGGCTCGTACTTGTAATAATTCAAATAATTTTGCACAATTCTTTGCTATTTATTGCGGCTATTTTTTCGTTATGTGCGTTGTATCTTGTATATTTTTTTGTGTATTTTTATCCTAAATTTAAAAAAATTCGCAAGCTAGAAAATACGATAACTTTTAGCATGTATGATTATGAAAAATTAAAAGATTTTAATTATACCAAAATTTTTTACGATTTTTCGAACTCAATTGCTTTCAAGGTTACAGAAAGAGGCTTGCGCACGGCATCGCTTAATGAAATTTATTCTGGGAATGTAATTGAAAATGATACTCGCGATGAGTTAAATGATTTGCCAGATGTAACGATTAATTATGAAGATTTGAATTTAATTGCAACCCCTGTATTTCGCAAAAAAGGGGAAGTGGTTACCCTTTATCTTCACTCTCAAATGAAAAAGAATTTAGTTGAAAAAATTAATGCCGAAGTTGCCGAGTTTTTATACCGACAAAATTCAAACGACCTTGTAAAACATTACGCTGAATTAAACGAAGAAGAAAAACAGGACATGGCAGAACATTTTGCCGATTACTTTAAAAAGAAGTATAAAAATTCGTCTGCGCCGTATGGAGAAATAAGCGTTTCGGGGGAGTTGAAGGAATTAATTAAAAATGAAAAATTTTTAAAGAGAAATTTGTATTTTGAACTTGATGTCGGGCTTTATAATGAGTTGAAAAAATATAATGTAAAAATAGAAAATTTGGAAAATGCTCGCGCTGAAATTAATAAAAAGCGTGCTGAAATTTTAGGCAAAGACATCAAGGAGCAAGTTAAATTTAATAATATTTAATTTGCAGAATTTACAAATTTTATGGTACTATGCTTACGGTACTATGCAAAAAATGACCTAATTTTTAGGTCATTTTTGCTAATTTTTTAATATTTTTCTTTATTTTTTCTCGCGGCGGAAACACAAGAACCAGTCAAGGCAGTATTGTTCGTCAGTTTGATTTTCCATGCGTTCTTTTGCAGTGCCACATGAACCAGCGGTCGGCACGATTACATCTTCACCAGGGCGCCAGTCAGCAGGAGTTGCAACATTGTCTTTATCTGCTTTTTGTAGTGCTATTACAATTCTTTTTATTTCGTCAAAATTGCGTCCAGTTGAGAGTGGGTAGTAAAGAATTGTGCGAATTTTTGCTTCGGGGTCGATAATGAAAACTGCGCGCACGGCTTGTGTATTTGAAGCATTTGGCTGTATCATGCCGTACTTCTTTGCAACTTCCATACGAATGTCCTCAATTAATGGAAAAGTTACTTCGATATTTTTCATTCCTTTCCATTCAATTTCTTGAATTTTGCGGAGCCATGCGATGTGTGAATAAAGCGAATCAACTGAAAGCCCCAAAAGTTGAACATTAAGTTCTTCAAATTCTTTCATCATTGAACCAAATGTCATAAATTCTGTTGTGCAAACGGGAGTAAAGTCGGCAGGGTGCGAAAATAGAATTACCCATTTGCCTTTAAAGTCTTCTGGGAAGTTGATATTTCCTTGTGTTGTAACCGCGCTAAAAGCCGGTGCATCATCGCCGATTAAAGGCATTTTATAGTTTTCTTCCATAATTCCTCCAAAAAGTTTTTATAATTTAAAGTGAGTTTTACAAGTGCAAAATCTCTTGTGTATTATAGCAAAATTTACAAAAATTGTCTATTGATTGTGGTCTTTTGTAGGCAAATATTCGGTATTAATTTAAATTTTGGTATTGAATAATTAGTTTTTTTGTGGTATAATTTAGTTAAATCAAATAAAAGAGAGGAAGTTAAAATGGCTAGAAAAATTAGTAGTATTGAGTACCTTTTCCGCGATGGGCAGAAATTTAGCGAAAAATCGAACTTGCGTAGCAAAAAGACAGGCAGATTACCAGACAGTATCGAGTTAGTTTTTACACAGACACATTTTGCAGAACTTTTGGAATTCTTTAACGAATGCGGTTACGACTACAATGGGATAGAGGCCGTATATCCAGAATACAACATGGTTTCACAAGAACAATATAATGTAAACAACCAGTTAGTTCGTATTCCTGATGCTTTGAATTTTACATTTAGACACAAGGACGGTCTTTGCCACACATGGCAAATTAATGACTATGGTATTAGTAACACTTATGAAATCACAAACCCGACTGTTCCGTTTGTTCATGAAGTAGGAACAGACAACGAGATGAACACAAAGTGGCGTGCTTATAATATGGCAAAATTTGGCAAAGAATATACTGATAAATTGAAAACTGAAATCGCGTTTGAGGCTGTTGACACTGCCGAAATGCAACCGAAAAAAGCCGAGCATTATAAAGCAAACCAGCGTAAAGAAATGAAACAACTTGTACGCCTTGCATCAAAGTATCGCGACCTTTACCCTGGTCTGCAATCTCACCGTGATGAAGCTGATGAGAACATAAAGGACTTTTTCGAAAACACTATGGACAAGTAAGCAACTATTGAATGAATTAATTAATAAGTGCAAAAAACAGAATAATTAAACAGAATAATTAATTAAATTTGATGAATATTTGTTTATTTGAAATAAAAAAACACTCTACTAATTATTTAAGTGCATACCCTTCAAAAAGTGGGGGTGCTTGATTGGTAGAGTGTTTTTGTTTTTTTGTATACGCAAAACCATTAATAAAACGGTACTATGCATAAATACTATGCAAGATTGTTAAAAGCAAAAATAAAGTATTATGCATATAAATTATTCGCAAAAACGGTACTATGCAACTCGGTTTGAGGTGGTTTTTATATTTAGAAACATGGGTATTATGCAATTTGTTTTTTGTATAATTTCAAGTAAAAATAATTAACAAGTAAAAATAATTAATTAAATAATTCGATATAGGGTGGAAACGGGGCTTTAATACATATTTTAAATTATGCAAAACCGCTTGAAATAATGGCAAGAATATGATAATATTTAAAGCAATATTTTGAATTATTTACTTCTAAAAGGATTTTACAAATCATGAAAGACGACTTAAACATGACGGAAATTATTTCACTTTGCAAAAATCGTGGTTTTATTTTTGCTGGTAGTGAGATTTATGGTGGGCTTAGCAATAGTTGGGACTATGGCCCGCTTGGTGTCGAGTTGAAAAACAATTTGAAAAATGCGTGGTGGGAGAGATTTGTGCAACAGGAGCCGCACAATGTTGGACTTGATAGCGCAATTATTATGAACCCGCGTGTTTGGGAAGCAAGTGGCCACATTTCTGGTTTCAGCGACCCGCTCATCGATTGTCGTAACTGCCACACGCGCCACAGAGCAGACAAGTTAATTGAAGAATGGCTTCACAATCGCGAGTTGGCAGGAATTAAAAACGAAGTCGGCAGTGTCGAGGCGATGAGCCAAACCGAAATGGAAAACTTCATTAAAGAAAATAAGATTCCTTGTCCTGACTGCAAGCACTGCGACTTTACACCTATTCGCAAGTTTAATCTTATGTTCAAGACTTTTATCGGTGTTACAGAAGACAATACAAACACTGTTTACTTGCGTCCTGAAACTGCTGGTGGAATTTTCGTTAACTTTAAAAATGTGCAACGCGCAACCCGCAGCAAGTTGCCTATGGGTATTTGTCAAATCGGTAAGGCATTCCGTAACGAAATTACTCCTGGTAACTTTATTTTCCGCACGCGTGAATTTGAGCAAATGGAAATGGAGTTTTTCTGTGAGCCAAAGAGTGCGCCCGAGTGGCACAAATATTATCGTCAAGCATGTTTTGACTTTTTAGTCGACATCGGTATCGAGCAAGATGCTTTGCGCTTCCGCGACCACAGTCCCGAAGAACTCGTATTCTATTCGGCGGCGACTACTGATATAGAATTTAAGTATCCTTTTGGCTGGGGCGAGTTGTGGGGAATTGCAAACCGCACAAATTATGACCTTTCGCGTCATGCTGAATTTAGTGGGGAAGATTTAAGTTATACTGACCCGTATACAAACGAAACTTACATTCCTTATGTGGTTGAACCGAGTGTCGGGGTTGACCGTATGCTACTTGCTACACTTTGCAGTGCATACCGTGTTGAAAAACTTGATGACGGCGATGAGCGTGTTGTAATGGGCTTTAAGCCGAAAATCGCGCCTATAAAAGTAGCGGTATTGCCTTTGAGCAAGAAATTAGAAGAACTTGCTTTTAATTTATACAAAGATTTGAACAAGCACTTCCGTTGTGAATATGATACAACAGGTTCAATCGGTAAGCGTTACCGCCGTCAAGATGAAATCGGCACACCATATTGTGTTACATTTGATTTCGACAGCGCGGTCGACGGGTGTGTAACTGTTCGCGACCGTGATACAATGGTACAAGAACGCGTAAAAATTGCAGAACTAAAAGACTATTTGCATGACAAAATTTATGGTTAAAATATAATTAAAAGAGAATAAATTTTACTTTATTTTCTTTTTTTATTTGATTTTTTTTGTATTTTTAGGTATAATTTAGTTATTAAAACTAAATATTTGCAGGAGTGAGCCTATGAAAATCAAAATCACAGCCGATTCAAGTTGCGATCTTAGTCGTGCGCTGATTGAAAAGAACAATTTTGCGATTTTGCCAGTACATATTACTTTGGGGGATAAGGAATACAGTGATGCCCGTGATATATCGCAAGACGAGTTTTACAAATTCCTAAAAGAGAACCCAGTTTTGCCAAAAACTTCGGCAAACAACCCTGTTGAGTTTGAGGAGTTTTTCCGTGAACAGTTATCAAGTGATGGCGGATATGATGCCATTATTCACTTTGCAATTTCGTCTAAATTTAGTACGCTTTATCAAAATGCTTTGACCGCTGCGCAGTTGTTTGCGGACAAGGTTTTTGTCATCGACTCGCTATCACTTTCGACTGGTGTAGGGCTTCAAATGCTCTACGCAAAAGAACTTGTCGACAAGGGGCTTTCTGCGGCTGAGGTATTTGAAAAAGTGAAAGAACGCAGAGGGGCTGTGCAAGCAAGTTTTGTGATTGACAAGTTGGACTACCTTCACAAAGGCGGGCGCTGTTCTGGGGTGGCAAAATTTAGCGCATCACTTCTTCAAATTAAGCCGATTATTGTTTTGCGCGATGGCGAAATGAAGGTCGGAAGCAAACTGATGGGCAAGTTCGAAAAAATAGTGCCTAAGTATGTTGACTACATTTTGCTAAACTTCCCGAATATAGACCGCACCCGCTGTTTTATCACGCACACACCGATAAAGAATGAAATTGTTGATGGTATCCGTGAGCGAATTAAGAATATATTTGACGAAGTAATCGAAACAGATGCGGGGTGTACTGTTGGTACGCACTGTGGCCCAAACACTATTGGAATTTTATACTACACAAAATAGCCGTTTAATCGGCTATTTTTTTGTTTTTTATAGAGTTTTGGAAAAGGAGGGTAAGCGCGATAAAAGGGCAATTTTTTGCTTGTATAAAAGTGTAGAAAAATACTTAAAAAATGTAGAAAAAAGGCTGAAAAAGTCTTAATATTATTTGACTTTAAATTTGCTTTTAAGATATAATTAATCGACTAGGATTTTCGGGCAATACGCGCGCGTGCGAATTGGCGTTTGCGTGAGTATAAATATTTTTACAAATTTAGACAAAATTCTTTCGTTTTTTTGTTTAATTTACGAAATTAGGCAAAACATAAGTTTTAGTATTATGCTGTCTAATAAAAAATTGTGAGGTACACTATGCAGAAGAGTATGCATTTGAAAAATTGGATTTGGGCGGTTTTTGTCGTAATTCTCGCGCCTCTTTGCTTTGTTGCGTGTGGCGAAGACAACACTCAAAACTATGTTTCGGCGGGGTTCATTGATATCATTAATCCCGAGACAAATGAAGTTTGGAATTCAGATAGCCCTTTTGTTGTGGCGATGTCGCTCGAATCGGGAGCAACATATCAACTAGAATGGCAGGTTATGCCTTCAAACGCGACTAACAAAGATGTTGAATTTTCGTCTGCTAATGAGCGCGTTGCTACCGTTAATGAAAACGGTGTAGTTACCGCTGTTTCGGTTGGCTCGTCGGTTATCACGATTACTTCGAAAGACAGAAGTGATGTATATATTTCTAACATTCGTGTTGATGTTTTTGCTAGTGCAGAACAGTTGTCAACTCCTACGAATGTTCGTTATGATGCAACAACGGGCAATCTTGTTTGGGACGCGGTAACCGTGTCAAATAGTTCTTATGTGCCGTCATACCGTCTTGACTTCACAATCGCTGGGGCTACGAGCAGTACGATTGTTTCGACAAATGCATACAATGAAATTTTGCCCGATGTTGAATATACGGTAACTGTTACGGCTCTCGGTAATGGTGTTATGTATGACGATTCCGAGCCGACAGCAAGTTACACTTTCGCACAAATGGCAGTTCCTAGCGAATTTGAACTTGTAAGCGAAGGTGATGCTGAAAGCGGCGACCGTACATACTATTTGAGATTTAAACTTTCAAACCTTGCACCCGAAAAAGATGATTACACTCTTTCGTTTACAAATTTAAGTGGTTTTGGTGGCGAGGAAGATATTAGTAAATGGGAAGAGGCTTTTAGCAATATTGACACCGATAAGGAAGATGGATATGCGTATGTAAGGGTGCCGAGCGATTTGAGTGAAACGCTGTATGGTTTGAGAGTTTCGACAAAAGGCGATAATGAGAAAAATTACTTCGCTTCGGAGTCAACTTCGACAATTAGACTTACGCGTCTATCTGCACCGACAAATTTGAGTTATCGTCATGTTGGTGATACCGCGCAACTTACATGGAGTTCGGTACCATACGCGACTGCGTATAAAATCTTGATTAAATACAATGCTACGGTAGCGAGCGGAGGCGGGACTTTTGAACGCACGGTTATCGTGAGCGCAAATAGTGCAACTCCGACAATGTTTGATTTTGCTAATTTGGAAAATCCACCAGCAGAAGATACTTACACGAGTTTTGAGATTTACATGTACGCGCTCGGGGCTGACACTACTGTAAGTAACACCTATTATCTTGATAGCGCGCAAAGTGATGTGCCTGCACAACAACAATTAGAGTCTGTCGACAAGGGAAGTTTTAGTGTAGACCTCAATAACGATGGCACAGGTTATGAAGTTAGATGGGTTGCTGTAGATAATGCCTCTACATATGTGGTTTATTTAAGTTCTAATGGAAACAGTACAATTTCTTCAACAGACAGAGCCTTTGAGCCTACTTCAAGTTTTAGTTTGTCTATATCCTTTGATGATGAAAAATTACTGGTAGGAGAGAATTACATAAAAATTGTGGCATTACCGAGTGGTGATGATGCTGATAGATATATTTCTTCGGAACCTACATTATGTAATGAGAATTTAATAAAACTTGCAACTCCCGAGGATTTCAGCATTTCGCAAGGCTCGCTTGTGTGGGATGCTGTTGATGATGCGACTGAATACCGTATATACTTTAATGATGAAAATACTATGGCAGTAATTCCTGCCGAAATAGGTGTAACGCAGTATAGTTTTGAGCCTACGGCAGAGCAAATGCCACAATCTTCGACCTCGTACTTTGTCTATGTTGTTGCCTTGAGTGAGGAAAATAATACAATAGATAGTGCGCCAACAACTTCGCTCGAACTTACGCGTTTTGGTGCGCCGTCAAACTTGCGCGTAGAAAATGGTGAACTTACATGGGATTTCCGCGATGGTGATAATTCAATTAACACAAAATATGTCGAAGTGCAAATTACAAACCGTAACGGCGAAACTGTAATTCCTGAATTTACGACAAGTGAACGCCCGCTAAATCTTGACGAACGCTTAAATGATGTTGTTTCGACTGATAGATATTTTGTATTCCGTGTGCGTGCGATTAATAATTCTTCGGGACCGTATATAAATGGTGATTGGTCAGATTCAATCATGACATACCAGTTAAATACTCCTACTAATGTGCGCATTGAAAACGGTGTGATTATGTGGGACCCGTTTATCGACGAGAATATCGCACCTAATCACTCGGGCATTAGATATGTACTTCGAGTTGGTTCGCAAGAATACGGTGTGAATGGTAGCCCTGTACTTGATATTAATTCGACAAGTGCTGTGATTACTGGGCTTACTGCAAATACTGTAACTTATGGAATTAGTTTGCAAGTGACAATTCAGCACGAACTTTCGGGCGGGTACGGAACGACAATTTTGGGTGAAGACGATGTCTATATTATAAACTCAGGTTTCAGTGAAGCCTTTAATGTTCGACAACTCGCTACACCGTCAAATGTAACCGTTCGTGATACGACACTTTACTGGACGGCAAGCAATTCAAGCCTTAATCAATACCGAATTGAGTTGTATAGAATTAATGTTGATGCGACAAGTGGAAACCGTACTCGTGAAGATGAGCCTATCATAACTCAAATGGTTACTCCGCAAAATCCGAACAGTCCATCATGGGACTTCTCATTAAATAATAGCGTTCAAGATGTTTTGAGTGCTGGGGCATATCAATTTGTAATATACGCAATCGGCACAAATTATGATGCAAACAATACTTCGTCTTCGTATGGGTATTTGACAAGTTATGCTTCAAGTTATGTCGAAATCTACAAACTTGACACGCCGACACTTGATGTTGATAACGGTATGGTAAGATGGAACTATGTATACAGCGAACTCAACGGGACTTCGAACAGAATTAATAGTTACATAATTTATGTAACTCGTTCGTTGGGTGAAAACGCAGGTACTGAAACATATCAAATTACAGTAAACGATGCATCATCTACGACACTTGATGATTTGCCGTCTGCGTTCTATAATACTCCTCTTACAATTACTATAAAAGCGGTAAGCAGTTATGACCGCGTGTTTGATAGTGAAATCAGCGCGCCTTATATGCGCCCGTCGACATCGCTTCCTGATGATGACCGCGAATTTATCGTACAAAAGCCCGCGCAAGTTGCTGTTTCAAATGTGTCGGTCGAGGGTATGACGCTATCTTGGACAGAGGAGGGCGGCAGTTCGACAAATTATATTATCTATATATATAAATATGACAACTCAACTCCACAAAACGCGACATTGCGTACGACTTTGACTTCGACAACAACTTCGGTACAAATTCCAGAGTTGGAAAGTGGAAATTATTATGTACAGATTTTGCGCAGAGGCTTTGAAAGTGGATTAAACGCTTGGCTTGATAGCAAGATTTCCGAACCCGTATATTTGGAGCGTTTTGCATCTCCTGTGGGTGTTACCATGACTCGCTCAAATGGTGGGCAAGGCGACCCAGTATTAACATGGTCTATTCTTAATACAAGCGATAATATGCGATTCCGCATTGATATTGTTTGGGCAAGTGGGGGTAACACTCAAACTTACACTTATTACATGCCCGCAAATGCAATTACGACGACTTATTCATTAAATCTTAATGGAAAGGCGTATGATATAAATGGTGGCGAAGTCGACATAGAGAACTTCTCTGCTGGTACGCTTCGAATTTATGTGCAAGCCGTGCTTTTAAATGACACGCCTACTTATGTTGGTGATGGCAAAACAATCCACTTGCTTTACGGTCAACCAAGTTCTGTATACAGTGCGTATGTATATCAAGCACCTTCAATTACAATCGGTAGTGATGGTATAATCGCACTCAATAAATCAAATCAATTTGACCGCGGTACGCAACTAATATTCACACCTGTAAATAATAGCGCAGGCACATACTCACTTGACACAGGTGCGGCGATTACAATTCAACTTGCTTCGGGTGTAAATACTTTTGACATGAGCGACTCACGCCTTGAAGCAGGGGTGTTGTATCATGTTCAAACGAAGGCGCTCGGTAATTCGAGCAACTTAATTGAAAGTGAGTTTGAAAATTGCTTGTATTTGGTACAGCGCCTTGAAACATTCTCGACAAATACTGTTTCTGCGGTAATGGATGGCGAAACTATCACAAACGAAGACGAGTTGAACGGCTGGTACACAAAAGACGGTACAATTTACTGGAATGCAGTTGAAGGCGTAACTCGTTATGATGGTTTGCTTACTAACTATGACGACACAATATCTCGTACGGCATTTAGCATAAATAGTTCTGCTGATGTTACTCGTTATTCGAGCGGAATTAGCGACTTAAATGCTGGAACATATTACCTTCAATTCACATTAGTTGGTGGCGCAAGCACGACAGAAATTAAAATTGAAGGCGACAATGGAACATATCTAATCGGTTATGTTACAAGTGCGATTTCAAGCAAACAAGCGTTTACAAAACTTTCTGCACCAAATGATTATAGTGTTTCTGGTAGAGAAAATTCATATTCAAGAATCGTGAACGGTGAATTTGACTTTGGTGTGCGCGATGAAGACGGTGTTTGGATTGATAACACTGGTGCAACGGCTTATATTTTGGCGATTGATGGCGAAAGCACAATTACTTATAAACTTGACGGCACAGCGCAATATTTTGATGCAAAAGAATACTTAATCGATGCTGGAAGATATGTGATTACACTTTATTCAGTAGGTAACACATGGACAGGCGCAAGTACCGAAACAATTTATCTCACAAGTGATGCTTACAATTCATTTACTATAATTTATGGCGGAAAGATTGATGACCTTAATGTCGCAAATGGTTTATTAAATTGGACACAGGCAGCAAACGGCTCAACTGCTGGTTATGATATTGAATATCAATACACAGGCTCGGATAGCGAAGTTTTAAGTCGCCACCTTGACACAAATACCTATTCATTTGACGGTGATGGCGATGCAAAAGGCTCAACATTCAACTACATTCGCGTACGCCACACAGGTACGCCTTTAACTACACAAGGCGCATATCAAGGGTATGTAAATACTTCATGGTCTGAAAGCCTTAATAATGTTGTGAAACTTCCTGATATTGAGTTTAGTTCAGTTTACAATGACGAACTTTACATTAATGATTGGGGACAACTTGCTTGGCGTTATGGCGCAAACTATAATACTGGTGGCTTTGAGAATTTAACTGACCTTAACATGCATCTTACTCTAAATATCACATATTTAGGCGTGTCGGTCGGCGGTAGGGCAGATGGTTGGAATGTTGCTCGTGCTGCTGATGGTTCGGGCTCGACTTATGGAAACTATCTCGAAGTAACGACAGTGCCTATAAGCGAAGAGGATATCGCCGCAGCAATGGCGCAGGCGGGTAATCCTCACGGATATCCAGACACTACGGGAATTTTGACATATACGCTATCGGGTTATGTTCAAGGAACAGTTGACGAAACGACTACAAGTTCGCAAAACGGAACAATTTACCTAAACAGTGATACTTATGACTGCTCGGCATACAAGTTAAACGATGCAACTTCGTTTGGACTTGATGAAGTGAATGGTCCTGGCGTTCGTCTTGAATGGGATATTTCAAATTGTTCGGTAGAAGGTTTTGTGCCTGGTACTGGTAATGTTACTGTCGATGGTGATGTAGTTCTGTTTACATACCGCGAGAACGGTAGCACACAACTTCAATACAAGAAGATTTCAAGCGACTTGATTGACGATATCGCTTTGTGGAATGTTGCTACATTTGACGAGATTAGGTTCACAGTTTTGAGTAGTGATGGAAATGCCTTTGGTAGTGATACTATTACTATTGATAATGTAAACTTCAACTACTTTAAGTCTGGTAAAGGTACGATTGAAGAACCTTTCGTAATTGAAAGTCATGACTCGTTCTCGGCTCTATATCAACTTGAACTTGTGTACTGGTTGCCCGAAGTGTACTTTGAATTAAACGAAGACATAGTGCTTGATGACATAACGAATGTGGCAATAAATAACCCTTCGGCAACTTCAAACTTCCCAGTTCCTGTTGACTTCAATTCAAGTGCGGTTAGCGATGTTTACAAATCTCGCAACTTGACAGGTGGTTTTGACGGAAACGGACACACGATTTCTAATATTGTTGTTGGAAATGGTGCTACAAGTTACGGCTGGTGGAGGACGGTTACCGATACCGAAGTATCACACAATGACTTACTTGACGAGGATTACGAAATAGGCGAAAACGACTTTGGTTCTCGCGGTGGTGTGATTGCTGACCTTACGCTTGAAGCATACAGTATTGATGTTTCAAGTTTAGCGGAAGGCAGTTACAGCGGGCTTTTTGCCGAACAAAACTATGGTTTGATTATGAATTGTACTTCTAACGGTGCAGACAAATATGACGAAGAAAGCCAGGCTGTTGAAGTTGTAAGTGGTACTGTTTCAAATAGTAATGTTTATATCGGTGGTATTGCTGGTTATGTCGGTATTTACTCATACACTCCTGACGGTTCATCATTAGTTGAATACGCAGGTGATGGGCGTATCGAAAACTCTACAAACATGCTAAATATAAACTTAACTCGTGCAGATACTCAAAACTTTGAAGTTTATGTCGGTGGTATTGCTGGACACAATGTTGCGGGCTATATTATAGGTAGCAATAATGGTTCTAGTGATATGGCAAGCGTGAATAATCAAGGTGAAATTACTGCATACCGTGCAGGTGGTATTGTCGGTCTATTAAATAGTATCGAAATAGGCACTGGCACAGGTGATACTACAACTTATCGCTACGGTTATGTGAGCGGTTGTACGAACTATGGCGTTGTAACAACTACTAGCATTATGCTTTCTGGCTCGTCGACATACTCAACGGCTGGTGGTATCGTCAGTCAAATCTTCCGTGGTTTTGTGACATATAACATGAACTACGGAACTGTTACGACAAACGGTATAAATGTTGCACTCGGTGGAATTACTGGTGCGATTAACACTGGTTCGTATGTATTGAGCAATGTAAATATCGGTGATGTTAGATACAATCAATACTATGGTTCGGTAGGCACAACGCCGACAAGTGCGGTTGCGGGTAATATTTTAGGTCTTGCAAACGGCGGAAATGTCTTCTATAACTACTTTGTTCAAAACAATGTTTACGAATACAGTCGTGAGGGTAGTGTAATTAACCAATCAAACGCTGTCGCTGGAAACTACGAGGGCGGAATGACTGACGGAAATAACAATCACACCGAATTGTTTACTACGATTGAAAGTGACCTATTCCTTAACATAAATCAAGAAGAAATTGATATTAATGGCGACTATGTAAGCACAATCGTTGAAACTCACGACGGTAAATATGCTCAATTTACTATTGTGTTGGGTGAGAACCCCAAAATTGAGTTTGTTAGCGCAGGCGCTTAAAGCGCAATTTTGAATTAGGAATTTTGAATTTTGAATTAAGGACAAAATTTTCATCCACCAATACTGTTTAAATGTACTTTATACTAGGAAATTTTGAAATATCTAAAAATTAGTTAGTTATTAAGTTATGCGCAAGCAAGCATTAATAACTATTACATTATTTCATTTGTCTTGCAGCCGAGAGCATATTACTTGCTATAGTCGTTACATGCGGCTGGCTTTCCGTGCTCATAGAGCACTCCAAGGCAAAATTCTTTAAAACTTCTTTGTTGTTGCCCGAATTTGCCCGAAAGTTTTCCACATTTCAACATTGTGTGGAAAGAAAAAATTACTAACTGCTAATTTATTTGACACAAATCGTGTCAAATATGGGGGTTCTTTTATGTCAAAAGCGGTAAAAATTACTATTATTGTCGTGGTGGCACTTGTGCTGGTACTAGGTATTATCGGCTTGATTTTCTTGCTAATGCCTAAGGACCGCCCGAGTACTTCTCTAAATCAGAGACTTGACACTCCGACAAATCTTCACATAGACGACCAAAACTGGATACTGTCGTATAGTCCTGTGTCGAATGCCGAGAGTTATCGTGTGTTTATAAACAGCATGAATGGCTCTTATACGCTTTCTACCACAGGTTCGACTGTCGATGTGTCGGCTTATATTAGCACTTTCGGCGTGTACGATTTTTCGGTGCAGGCTATTCACTCGACTCCAGACTACAACTCGTATGTCAGTGGGGTAGTGTCTGCAACAAACACGACAACTTTGCTAGCGCCGACAAATCTTAGTTGGAATAATGGTACGCTCTATTGGGGGCAGGTGCAATATGCTGAAAGTTATACTTTGAGTATTAACTTCTCAAATCAAATTAGCGGTTCAAGCAATAATCGTACTTTTACGCTTGCGCCGAATAGTTTTAACTTTTCGTCATACATTGCAAACAACCCCGAACTTGATGCTTACAACTTTTTTAGCATAAGCGTTAAGGCAAGTTCGTACAGCCTTGAAACTGATTCGTCAAATGCCTACATTTTGGACAGTGATTATAGTGAAGAAAGTTATTTTTATCGCACGATGTCGATTAATACTCCAAATCTAAAATATGATTTTGGCAGTGATATTGAGCAGGCGACAGCGAAAAATGTGTCTTGGGATGTCGATTTCGCGGTCGAGGAATATCAACTCTATATTGACGGTTATCGCGCTTTGACGGTTACCGCTGACGAACTTGAAGGTTTGCAAACATATTCTGTAAACTTAAACGATTTGACAGTCAACGGCACGCCTATTGCTGATACACTAGGCGCGCACACGGTATATCTTACTGCGCTTCCAAAAACAAATAATGGGCAACTTGACATTGCTTCGCAGACAAGTAATGAAATTAGTTATACCGTAAGGCACACGCTTTCGGCTCCTGATACCGCGGGAATGTCGATAAGCAAACAGGGCTCGAATTTAGTCATCACTTGGAACCCCGTGCGTGATGTAAATCCATATGACCCGAATAGTTATTATATGGCGACTTCATATAATCTTAGATTGTATGCTAACGCATATCCCGATGAAGAAGGCAGTTCGTTCTATCTATATACAACTGTTGAAAACTTGCTCGTAACGAGTTATACAATCGCATTAAGCGACTTAGAAACCGCGGGGCGTGCTTTCTGTGTGAGTGTGCAGGCGGTCAACAATAGTTATGAATATGTGCTTTCTAGTGCTTATAGTGAGTTGTCTAGCGAATATAGCGCTGTTACACAACTTCCTGCACCTTCTGTTACGCTTGTTCCTGCTGATGGTGTATATTCGGCAACTTGGAATACAATTTCAGATGCGAGTGCGGGCTACATTGTGAGAGTTTACGATGTTGTTCTTAAACCTGATGGAACGGTCGAAGTTGGTTCTGTGCGTTTATCACAAACTGTTTATGAAACAAGAATTACAATTACCGATTACATGAATTCGGCAGGGCTTAAACCTGGTTCGTATGGTATAACAGTAATGGCGGCAAGTAATTCTATGTACTACACAAACTCGGCTGAAAGTGAAATGGCGACATTTACTTATCAAGTGCGTTTGCCGACACCGACGATTTCAAGTGTAGTTCGCACACCAGTCGAGGGCGGTGGCATGAATGATTATACCTACGCTCTCACATGGAACTACATTGAAAATGCCGAAGTATATTATATAAGAATAAATAATGTGCTGGCATTTCAAGTAACACAGCCTAGTGAAGTTCCTGCAAATCAACTAATTACCGAAACAACTCAATTTACAAATTATATTAATTCATTTAATGAACCGCAACAATATCGTATTACCGTGCAGGCGGTGATTACTTCGGGTGAGAGTGTCGGCTATATTAACAGTGTACAGTCGACAACTTATACCTTTGTAAACTCGTTTAAGCACGCTGCTCCGACTAATTTAACCGTTACACAAAACGAAGGCTCAAATGTAGTACTACTTTCGTGGGATTCTGTTTACTCGGTTACTCAATCGGGCGGAACTTACGAAGTAATTATCAACGACAGAACGGTTAACAACGAAGAAATTGACGGTTCGACAGTAGCAGATATTAGTAATTATCTCGTTTTAGGGCCGAATAATACAATCATGGTGCGTGCTGCGAACTCGGGGCAACTATATCTTTTCAGTGATTATGTCGAAACGACTTATACATATAACTATGTTTTAAGCGGAAGTTCGACACTTGAATTTAGTTATGTGCCTGCGGGAGACGGTACCGAAGAAGGCGTGCAAATTACTATTCCTGCATTTAACCGCTATGTAACATCGTACTATCTCGAATTTAGCACAGGGCACACGCTTGTGATTTCTTGTGAAGCGGGCGCTGATGGTGTGGCGGTAGTAGGTTTTGAATATCTGCCACTTTACACTGATGTTTCTATAACTGTTTACCCTGGTAGAACGGGGGCGGACACATCGCAAGAGTATTTGGATACTTCAAATTGCTATTGGACACAAAACTACATGAACTTGCTTGTGGTTGAAACTCCTGGACTTGAATACAATGCTGATGATTATACGATTAAAATCACAATGTCCGAGCAGTCTGTAAACTATGTGTCTAATATTGAATGGACATTTAACGGTACTACTGGTGTTACATACTCTGACTTTATTTCAATGTCTGATTTTGTAAACGGCGAATACATACTTTCACTTCGCGATTACAGTTTAATCAATGACGGCAACAACATTTTGGTAGGTGGGTACCGCTTTGAAGCGTACGCTGTTTCGGCAGAGTCTAATACTCTTGTATCAAACACAAATGCATGCGCTTTCGAAATTCGCAAAACACTAGGCACTCCGACAAACTTTATTCAAGCAGACGACAATTCGTATTTGCAATGGGATTACATTTCTGATGTTGACAGTTATTCTGTAAGTATTAACGGTTCGTCTATTCCAAATCCTGTAATTAGCGAATACACCGTGTCTGACGGCGATGGCGGATACAAAACAGTTCTTCGCCTAAACACACAAGGCGTATTTAGTGCAGTAGGGCAGTACTCATTTGTGATTACCGCGCATGCGGTATCTGGTGGATACTACGACGACGGCGCGCCTGCTACTCATACATGGGATTTCAGCAACAAGTTAAACAAGCCCGTTGTTAGCGCCGTTCAGCGCAACAATCAATGGTATTTGCAAATTTTGTACAATAGCCTTGTTGACTACTATTCAATTGTAAATAGCGATTTAGGCATTAATGCGCAGGCTAACTATGTCGATGGCGGTTATGTTTACTACAACCTTGAAAGTGCGCTTGCAAGTGCTGTTGCGGGTGAGTATACATTCTTGGTTACTGCAAACCCTCGCGACACGGGCGTTTATCAAGCGAGTGATGCGACCGAATATAAATTCACTTGGAATGTACGCTTTAACACGCCAGATGTAACCGCATTTCAAGATTTTACGAATAGTTGTGTCGAAATTTCGTGGGATGATGTGAGCGCCGAAGTTTTGGGCGATGCGACAACCAGAACAGCTGGGTATGTGACAATTTCGCCGAACGGATATTTGCTCGTGATAACGAGCGCATCGAGTACAGGCTCGCAGCCTAATGAAATTTTGCGCACCACTGTATACGACACCGAATTTACGCTAACTGACCAAAACGGGCTCGGCAACATGACAAGCGGTTACTACTACATTTCAGTTACCGCGCTTGGAAATGGTGTGATGCTCGATAGTTTCGTTGGCTCTATAAGGTTCTCTTATCAAGAGCAACTTACCGCACCGACAATTGCGTTTAATACTGGCGACAGTACTTACTACTCAACAATTTTAAACGAAGGCGATGCGTCAATTCTCGCTAGCAACATCGACCCGCGCGCAATACGATTTGATTTGCGTGTAGACTTGCTTGATAGCACGGGTGGGGTTGCAAGCAGTCAAACATTCAACAACTTAAACTGGGCAAGTAGCACATATCTTGTGCAGGGTGGAACGCACTTTACAGAGCGTGGAATTTATATGATTTATGTCCGCTCTTCGCAAAACGGGCAGTTTGCCGCGAGCGTTTGGAGTGATGAGCTTGTTGTTTACTACGGGCAAAATTTTGTCGTGGTCGATAACTTTGGAATGAGCCTTACTCCCGAAAGCGAGGGTGTGCCTGCTCAATTTACCGTAAATTTAAACCTTGCAGAATTGCCGAGTCTTGCGAGCGCCGCGACATATACTATAGTTATCAACTACACAAACGGCGACACACAAGGTTCGTTTACAAAGAGCGGAATCACTGGAACATTTACTTTCGGTCTTGCTGATTTCGTAGGCGATTATCAAGAAGGCAGCGATGAATACACGCAAGCAGAAAATGAATTTAATAACTTTGTAACTGCGTGGGGCACAACATATTCTACATTCAATGTAACAATAACCGCAGCTACGACTCCTGTAGATTGTGAGCCTGAGATTAGTGGCGGGCTTACCGAATTCACTTTCGCACCTACGAGCTCATATAACTATAACTTTATAATAGGGCAGATGAACGACCCTGAGAACATTGTGGCAAGTTTTGACGGACAGAACGTAACAATTTCGTGGACGGGCGACGTTCACTACGAAAATCGTAACTATATATACTCTGTCGAGATTATCGGGGCTGATGGTGCATCACAAGTTTTAGGAGAAAATGGCACATTTACCGCAGGCAGTCCTGCATCACTCGACCTAACAACGACAAGTGAAAGTATAACTTTTGCATTGCCAGACAGCGCCGTATACGCAATTCACTTTAATCTTCAATCGCACAGCGGCGAAGGGGTATCGAGCACAATAGTTGAAAGCGTATTTATAAATACGCAAGACCTTGATGCTGTTAATGATTTTGCAGTGTCTTACGAAAAGTCAACAAATACCTACACGCTCACATGGACAAACACCTTGCAAAACGGCACGGCATTTAATGGCTCGACTTACAGTTTAAGCCTTAATGGTTACACTGTCGACATGAGCAGTGTAGACATTTCGGGCGAAACAATAACCGTTACAATTAGCGGAAGCGACGAGATTATATCGCGTATTTTGCTCGGTGGCAGAACTGTTAATTACTCGATTACCGCGAGCCCAACATACTATAACTACAACGAAGAAAACTACATCGCATATAACGAGCAAACGAGTGTGGGCAGTGTAACATTCCCCGTTTTAATCGCTGATGCTCCGACAAATCTAACAATAACTGGCACGGTGGCTTCGTGGCAACCTGTAACCTTTGCGACACAGTACGAAATTTACATTTCGACAACGGCGGGGGGCGAAGTCTTTGACAGCAGAAGCGCAACGACAAACGCGACAAGCTACGATATTTCGGCACTAATAGACGGCCTTGATGCTGGGGTATATTATGTAGTTGTGAGAGTTAGCGAAGATGCAAGCGCTGGTGTTTATGTGTCTAGTACTGCGGACAAGGCAAGTGTTGACTACACGCGCTATACCGCAGCGGGTGGGGTTTCAAATTTAAGTGTAGAAACGACACCTATTAACTCGACTTATAGAACTGTAATTACTTGGCGCTATTCAGCGGGTGCAGCATTCACTGTTTACATTACTGACAGCGAAGGTGTCCGCCACGACATTATTACAAACCAGACTGCTGGTACAGACGAAAGATTTACTTATAATGTTGGCACTGGGGAACTGGGGCTTTACACCTTAAATTATCTTGACGGAAGCAGTAACGATATTTCGCGTTCGATTATTGCGGGTGAGGGCACGATTAGTGTAGTTGTGTGTGCTAGCGGATATTACACAGATTCTGAACCTGTTTCTGCGGCATATACAAATAAATTCTCGCTATCTGCTGTTACGCAAGATATAATTGCGGTTACTCCTGATGTGTTTGTAAACGAAGTATCAAATCACGAAGTAACTTCAGCAAGCGATGAGTTGGCATTGTACGAACAGAATTTAAGTTTCAACGACAAATACTTAATCATTACTGATGACACGGTTTCATATGCACAGTACTTCAAAGTTTACTTGTCTACTGGAACTGATGAAAATAATCAAGACATTTTCTACTACATTGGTGATATTCCTAATGTTGCGACTGCACTCACTTACGAGGCAATCGCAAACACGGTAAACAAACTTAGCCTTACGCAACAGCAAAATGCAGTTCTTGCGGGGGCGGGCTTAAATAAAATTAAACTCGTTCCTTGGGGCGATGAGAGATATTACTTCTATGTTAGCGGAAATGTTGAAACTCCATTAAGCGAGACTGGGACAGTGCTAGAAAGTATTTTCGAGCGCAACCTTTATACTCGTAATGCTTCGCCCGCGCTTAATGAAACATCATTAAGTGTAGGGTACTCTGACACTTCGACTCGTACGAATGTAAACAGAGTAAATATCGTATTTAGCAACGCGGAAAACGGTACAACTTACCGAGTAACTCCGTACTACTACGACCACTACAACAGTGACACTCTTACTGCGGCAAATGCAGTCGACATGACTATGAGAGATGAGAATTTCTCTGATGGCGTGCCTTTGGGACTTTCAATGTATGACTACATTTCGACATTCGGCCCGCACGAGTATTACTTCACCGTTCAATCGCTAGCGGTGGGTGAGTACGAATTAAACAGTCATACAATTCAAACACCGACTACATTCGAGTTCAAAACTCAACTCATGGACTTTGCTCCTGCTCGTGGTGGCGATTCTAGCATAAATAGTCTTGTTACCGAGGTAACCGAACAAAACGCAGAAGAAGGGGACATCTATGCGCAAAACGGTACTTTATACTGGACTTTGCCTACTCACCCTTATAGCATAAAAGTTCGCTACACTGTTACGATGAGCGACTTATCGCAATCGTTCGGTGATAAAATTCAAACTGTTCGCCACGAAAAAGAATACTCGGCATTATTGTCAATAGAGGTAACTCGAAATGAAACGGGCGAGATTGAATATACATATTCGCTTGATAATTCAGCAAGTGATGACGGCTTCATTCTTGACGAACCAAACAACCGTATAATTTTTGACATGAAAGAGTACTTTGAGGACAGAACCCGTATTGATACTTCACTTCGTGATGGTACATACTATCTTGCTGGAACTTATGAATACATGCTTTCGGCAGAGGCTCTTGACAAAAACGGTGCGGTGTTTGATACTCGCATATTTAGCCCTGCTTCTTATGGTTCGCTCGGGCACTTCAACCCGTATACTTATCGCGATGTTCCTTTCCCCGAACAGCCAACAAATGTGCAGTTGTCTAGTGAGGGGCTAGTAACATGGGACTACAACGACACAATTTATGGGGTGAATGAATTAGGTTATGACACTCTCGACACAATGAACTTTACAATCGTTGTGCGCACATGGAGTACTTCGCCTGATGACTACACCGATGCAACAAGGCAGGTTAGCGGACTGACCTCTTGTGATATTAGCGACATGCTAATCGCTGGTGGTAGTAGCAGAAATGCAGTATTTATCTACACTAATTCGCCAACCGCAAATGTTGAGGACGAAAGCATTCGCGTGCTTTATACCGACAGTGAGTGGGTAGAAGTACCGACAAACAACCTTGCAAATTCAAGTGATTTGCCGACAATTACGGTTGATTGGGACGACCACCGTCAATTTGACATTACACTTACAAACGATGTAAGTTCTGCGGTTTACGAGGATATTACTGGCAGCGGCGATTCAATCTTTATGACGGTAAGTCTACTTAAACTTGCAGACTGGCATGTCGGCGACCCCGAGCCCGACCCGAACGCTGACTACGATGATGTGAAAGAAAATAACGCATATATCGAAGTTGTTTGGGACCAGCCGAGCAGTGCAACAAGTAATAACTATATTACTTATAATCGAGGCATGACGGAATACGACTTTAACCTAATAAATGAACTTAATGCGCTTGTTAATGCGGGCGTTATTACGGGCAGTGACTGGTTGTCTGGTGGCGACTCGCTCGCTGGTGGATACTACTACTTGCGTGTAAGTCTTACGACCACAAGTTCGTACTACACAAGTAGTACCGTGGTTCACGAAAAAATGGTGCGCGAAGTATGGCGCAGTACGACAAACGATGCAAGCATTACTGGTGAGTATTTAACTACTAAAACTCAAGACTCTGCTGCACAGCCAGAAGGCAACAATGCAAGGGATTGGGGTAATATCGACCACAAAGAAGCACGCCTCACAATTTATGTAAACACAATTACAAGTACCGTTGATGGTGTTGCTCAGGTTATGATACCCGAAACAATCACAGTTGAAGCAAGATTATATAACGGACTTAACTACGACAACGACCGTACGCAGACATTGACTTATAACATTCCTGCGTACTCAAATCTTGGGCTTGACGGCATTTATACCGACCCCGAGAACCCCGATGTAACAATCGAGCGTTGTTATCAAGGCAGTACGACAACTCCTGATACAACTCGTGCGAAAATTACAATCGACATTCACGGACTTTTCGATGAAAACCCGTACGCTGGTGTATACCACATTTTCTGGATACTTAACGGTGACGAAGTCGGTGACAGTAGCCCGACGGGCGACCCGTACATGTTGAATGTTGAGGTTTGCCACTATGTTGTGCTTCCTACACCTATTCTTGACCCTCGTTTGAGTTACACAGGTTCGAACTACTCGAATTATGTAATCAACTGGACTTTAACTCCAAACCCGTTTACTTATGAAGTGAACACGCAATGTTCATATAACATAAACTTGATTGCGTTTGAAGAAATTAATGGGCAGTTTGCTGACGAGATTTTGTATGATAGTCTAACGCCAGAGGAACAAGAGGAATTCTTATCTGCGGACATGCAAGAAATTTACTTTAACCCTGAAAACAACCCGAACATTATGACTAATCTTTATCTTGAAAACTACAACGGGGTTAGCGAAGTAGACGGAAGGACATGTTTCGTACAGGCGGACAACATCGTAAACTGGAATTTAGAGCCGAATAAGACCTATAAAGTTTATATCTACTTATCTACAACGCGTCCGAACTTTGATGCGGGCTCGGTTGAGGAGCAAGACTTAAACTCGCAATACTACTTAAACAGTGATACTTCGGTTGGTGTAGAATACACTTATATTACAATGTCTGGTAAGCATCAAAATAGTCAGCAACAGGCCATTACTGATGACAGTTTATATCCATTAGAAAACAAAGATATTGAAAATGGGCAGTACTACACAATTACAAGTACGCAGACTGACAATTATAACAACGCGTTTGAATTGTGGGTATACAACACGCAAGACCCTCGCGCTGCGACAAACACTAATTGGACAGAATTACAAGAGCAAGACGGCACATACCTTGCGCACTGGATAATTGGTACTCGCGACAACGAGTATAATAGTTCACAAGCCGTTCCGCTGTACATTTTGTACGATTATGAGGATAGAATAATTGGCTCGGGCGAGTGGGATTACTCACGACAAGTCGGCACACTTTACGGCAGAAATATTACGCTTGACAAACTTACGCTTTCCGAACTTTTGAGTAACCCTAACTCTGTGCAGGGGGCTGACCTAGACAAAGTTTACACGCCTATCACATATTATTGTAAGATTAAAACCTGGGTAAACAACAATGTCGTAAACCAGAATATGCCAGTATCCGAACTCGAAGACGGTACGCAGTATTACGATGATTCGCTGATTTACGGCGAGCGTTGGGTAAGAGAGAATGTGCCGTTTGTAATCAACGATGACGGCAGCGTGAATGAAGAACTTGTGCAAGAAATTGTAAATACGATTTCTGGCAACGCATTCACTCTTGAATATCTTGACTTTAACTCGTTAATTCCTGCATTCTATTTCACATTTAACCATTATATTAGGTTTGCAGAGCCTACGCTAAATAGTATTGAAATTCTCAACGAAGATGGCTCGAATGATTATGTCGGGGCTTCTAGTGTGGGTGCGACAGACGGTTATATTATCGCAGACTCTAATTATGGGTACTACTACCGCATTTGGCTTGATAATGTTTACACGACTGACCCGCTTATGATTGCGGACAAGCGTATAAATGTTCAAGTTGGATACACTGATTACAATTTAAGTGATGGTGGTTCGAGCGGTACAGGTAATGGCGGAAACTCATTCACATGGAATTCTAATACCGCTACGCTTGATATTCATTATGACGAAGATAGCAAGCGTGCGTATGTAGAAATTCATCACAGTGGCTCGACACAAGCACTCTTTGAGGCTATGGACAGCAGTTTGCCGAACACTCTTTCATTTAGATTTACGGTAGTGCAGACTGGTAATCCTTCTGCAACAGGGGGAGAGAACGAACAAAACTCGTTCTACACAATAAACAACAGTACAGGACTTGTAAATTCGACCCGCACGCAAATTACGCGTAATTATATTGCGAGTGAAACAAGCACTTCAAGCGATTGCTTGACTATTAGAAAGCAATACACTGCGCCTCGTGCTGAACTTATGTATGATGACATGACTGCTGACCTTGTCGACATGTATGACATGCAGTATATTACTGTCGATGGGCAAGACTACTACACAAACCTTGTAAGTAATGCAACAAATGCTGAGTACGCAGGTGTTGCGGGCAACCCGTATATGTATACTTCGTATGATACACTTTTGCGCAACGGCGGACAGGCCTTTGAATATGGAATGCTCGCAACAAATACAAACACGCAATACGAAATTAAACTTTCGTATGGCGACAAGTCGACAACATTTACACTAAATACCCGTGATGTAAATGCGACAATGGGCACAAATTACACAACGGGCACGACTACAAACGGTTCGTTTGCTTCGGCGCTTTCGGCTGCGCTTTCTAGTGGAAAGGATACAGACACAGCGCGTTATGATTACTCAACTTATCAAGACATTTATCTATATGAGATAACCTGTTTGTATGAGCGAATTTTTGAACTCATTAATGAGGATACGCCTATTTCAAGTGGACAATACCATGGTGGTAGGATAGATATTGATATTCGCACAGTTGCGCCAGACGGAGCGGACTCTCTTAACTGGGTATCTAGTGATTGGGCGAGTGAATACACAAATGGTGTATATTCATTCTACTTCTATCCTCGTCTTGAAACAGTACAGGCGACATTCAATCAAAACGACTGTACTTTTGGTTCGACTTATTCAGACGAGATTGCACAGTTCTATTGTGCACAGGGGTACTACTATTATTATCAAACAAATATTCCTTTGCAATTTAATTCAATTAGCAGAGATGTAGACTATTATATTTACCTAACTCGTACTGATAGTACGACATTAAGTGTTGATAATAGTATTGTACGCAGTGATTGCATAGTTTCTCCTGGGAATACAAATACTTCTAATACGAAAAATTTAGCAAGCATATTTACGACAGCAGATAACTATTATAGTTCGCAATCTTCTATGTCAGACGACTTTGCAAACAACCCTTGGCGTTTGCCCGAAAATGCAAACGACAACTGGAATATAAACATTGTCGCGGCAGTCGATGATTCGATGGAATATGTTGGTCGTGGATACAATAGTATAGACCTTCACTACACTGTGAATCTTAAAATCAAGATGGACATTCAATCGCTTACGATTGATATGGAACCGCTTGTAAATACGCGTGCTGGTACGGTTGTTGACCTTACTGCATCGTATCTTGAAAATGGATTTAATGGTGAGTCCTTATGGCTTGATTATGTAACCACCGAAGACAAGTCAGGGCAGGACTACAACCTTGCAGCAACATCGGCTAGGTTTATGTACTATGACAGAAATGGTGATGCAGTTTACAGCGGTAGCGATACCGAAACGGATAATTGGTTCACGATTAATCAAACGGGTGGAAGCCCTTATTATCAATTATTCTACCGTTTCATTAGTGATGTGTTTATTAACGACCCGAGAGTCTACGGTGGCGATGGCTACACGCTTTATGTAAAATTTGGCCGTGATACAGACTCATATTCAGACCAGTTTGTTCACGAAAGTGACTATTCGTATGTAATTTACTTCAACTATTATAGGCAACTGCCTTTTGATGCAAATCGAATTACATTTGAGCAGAGCGGTTCATCAATTGTGATGACAGCGACATTCTACACTTACAACCAAATTGGAGGATTAAATATAACACTTGACCAGCGCAATTTGTCAGGTGGTTCAAGAACAACGATGACATCGGCATCAGTCAGCACATCGGGAAGTATGTATACTATGACTGCGCGTTGGACATTTAGTGAAAACAACGCAGACTGTTTCTCGACTGATTCATATAGTGCATCGGAGGCTAACAACTGCATAAATAATGGCTATACAAATTACATTGGCTATATACAGGGTGGAAACAACTTCTTTACAATAACGCCTATACATGATGGTAATGATACGGCGCACAATTTGTTGCCAGTAGGTACTTACACAAATGACCAGATTTTCTTTGAAGTGCCATATCACCCGAGCGCTGATATAACTTATAAAACTAGCGTTATAGGTGATAGTGAAGCGGTTGAATCGGACAAATGGTTATGGGCTTCAAGCAGTCCAACAGACCCTACAATTGTGCGTGAAGTAACATATGGTGAAGAATATGGAGTTATAAATTCGGCTAATGTTTCGTTTAGCCATATGAGTGGTGCTAGCATGGAAGCTGACTGGAAGTATGGTTTCTCATTGTCTGGTGCATCAATTTCTGCTGAATTTTCTGGACAATATTCTGATATGAAATGGGATTCGGAAAGCAAGAGTACGAGTGATATGACTGACCTTTCGCCAGTAGACCTTAGTGGAAAGGGCGCAGTGAACTATCTTAATTTGAGCGTTACAGTCTACTGCAAACCTAATTTTGGAAGTGTTTTCGGTCGTAGTAGTTGGAGTGATAGCGTAAATCTGTCACCAGGTTCAGGTGTGCAAAAATTAATTTCAATGAGAAAAGAGAATGACGAAAAAGCGAGCGTAATGGACTTTGTAAATGTTAGCGTTTCGGGTAGTATGAGTCCTGGAGATACAAACGATTATGTTGCTAATTTAGGCGCAAAAGGTGACAGATATATTAATGTAAGGGCTTTGGTAAGTTTTAGCGGTCCAAGTGGTTTTGAAGGTACTTTCTCGGTAGAAGTTTCGAGAATTGCTGTACAATTTTATATTGATGGTGGAAAAGGCGACCCTCCAGAATTCCCTCTTTTTGGAACTGGTGGAGCAACAAGTGGTAATAGCAGAACTTATAGGAGTATTACCTTTAATAGTGGAGATTTATCTCAAACTAGCCTTGTGTTAGGTTCTGGAGGAGGTAATTCGCATACTGTTTCTGCTAGCGGGACTTATCCAGAGTCTAATAAAGATAGATGGTGGTGTGGCTCTGATGGTATTTCTAATCAAAGCGTAAGTATTCGTTTCCTTGAAAAATCTACGCAAGAATGTTCTAACTGTGGCGGTACAGGTGTTTGTCCTAATTGTGATGGTAAAGGCTATACCGTCGGAGGCGGTTGGCTTGATGATGATAAACACGGTTGTACTTCTTGCGGAGGTTCTGGAATGGAAGGTTTCTGGGACCACACATTGAAAAATGGTACAGGAAATTGTAGTGTTTGTAGTGGAAAAGGCTATATTTAATGCTAAAAAATTGTGTAATTATCAAGAAATAAATTAATTAAAACCACCAAATTAATTATTATTTTGCACTTATATGAAGACTTAAAATATAAGCCAAACGACAACAAATCTAGCAAAACCTACTCTTAACAATACAAATTCAAAAAAGACGGAATTTTCCGTCTTTTTTGTTATTTAGATAACAAATTTTAAATTTATTTAATTTTTAAATTTTTTATTAAAATAATTTAAATATTCAAGTATTCAATTAATAATTTAATAGTAATTTTTAAAACGCAACTTTTATTATATTGAGCCTAAAATTAGGGGGACACCGATGTTAATTGTGTTGTCTAATAGGGCAATTTGGACATTTATTTTTTTGTTTGCGTACTCGACAAACTGCGAAAATAGGGGAGAGTAACCATAGATAAAAGTAATTTTGTTCGTTTGCTCTCGTGAAATTTCGGTTATATCTAGGTTCTTTATTATATTGCTTAACTCGTTGCTATCGCCTACAAATTTCGCACTCAAACCTTTTATGCTGGCTTTGTCGAGTTTAGATAACACGCTTTTGCTGTTTTCTATACTACAATTTATAATATTTATTTTGCCGTTTTTTATAATATCAGTATTTTCAATTTCGGCATACTGGTATGTATACACGCTAAATGTTCCATTATAATTTATAACTGCATCTGCGAGCGTGTACTCGGGCGCTAGAAAAATTAACACGAGTGGCAAAAACAAAAGTGATATGTATTTTTTCATTTTGATGTCCTTATATATGTAATTATTAAATAATTGAGCAACATTTAAACATTATTTTGCACTAAAAAATTTTTTATAATTTTATGTTTAATTAATAATAATGTGTCAAGAATTGTTTGCAGAGGAGGAAATCAAAATGCAAGCAAACAAGAAAGCATCTTTAATTAACTTTATGAAAAAATACGGATACTGGATAGGTCTCGGGCTTAGTATCGCGGTACTTATTACTATTATCACTGTTGCGGTGGTCGCTCGCCCAGCATCTCAAGTTGAGGACGACTTTACACCAGTTGACACTCCCGAGATTTCATTTTCGAACCCGTTAACTGAAATGGAGATGATGAAAAATTATTCAAACTCGGCACTTCAATACAATTCAACTTTAAACTTGTGGCAAGCACACAAAGCCGTTGATTTCGCTGCCGAAGAAGGCACTGATGTTTACGCTGTGATGGACGGAAAAGTTACCGAAGTTACCTACAACTACCTTATGGGCAATATCGTTAAACTTGATGTAGGTGGCGGAATTACTGTCGTTTATGCTTCGCTTGCCGAAGATGTGCCCGTAAGTGTCGGGGACGAAGTAACAAAGGGTAGTGTAATCGGGAAAGTTGGCAACACTGCTAAGTCCGAAGCAAATGACGGAGCGCACTTGCACCTTGAAGTATTGCTTGATGGCGAATCAGTTGACCCAGCACTTTATCTTGACCTTGCCGAAAAATAAAAATAACACCGCATAATCGCGGTGTTTTCGGCGTTTAGTAAGGTGAAGTTTTTTGAAAAGTGAAATTAAAATAATCTTTTTTAATTTAATATAATTAGTATAAAATTTATTTATTAGAGAAATGAAAATGAACTTTGCATTTTGGTTTGATTTTTTGCAAATTGCAACTATTTTAAATATTTAATTTAGAATAAAAAACTAAAATTTTTAAGTTTTTTTGGTTCAAAATATAAGCGAAAAGGCTAATTTGCTTTACAAAGTTTTTTAATTGTGATAGTATATAACCACAATGGAAAAAGGAGATAGTTATGATTTACGACGAAATTACAGAATTGTTGTCCGAGCAACTTAACATCGACAAGTCCGCCATCACTCGCGACTCAAAAATCATCGAGGACTTGCACACGGATTCGCTCGACATGGTGGAAATGCTCATCGCGCTTGAAGACAAGTACGACATCACCGTACCTGATGAAGATGTAAAGAACCTTGACACAATCGGCAAACTTGTTGATTATGTTGAAGAAAAAGTAAAGAACAAGTAATTAATTTTTAGATTATATTAGCAAAGAAAGGGCGGGGAAACCGCTCTTTCTTGTTGTTTGCGATTGAGCAAGAAAAACTCATTGAGTTTTTCTTACATATTTAGAGTAAAGTGTGATAAGAGATTTTTGTAATAGAGAAAGGGCGGAAAAACCGCTCTTTCTTTGTTAATTTTGAATTTTAAATTTTGAATTAGGAATTATTGTGCACTCCGTGCGAGTGCTCTTAGTTACTATGTTACTAAACACGGTACTAATTCACAGATTGTATATAGATGCTAATTACTTGTTGCTTTATTTAAATAATTCAAAATTTCCTTGTGTAGAGCAAATTAAACAGTGTAAGCGGTTGGAAATTTTATCCTTAATTCCTAATTCCTAATTCAAAATTCCTAATTCTTGCGCAGCGCAAGCAAGTTAAATGTCTTTTTGTAGGAACATTTTTAGATAGTTAAAGTGGCTTTCTTCCATTTTTTGCAAGTCGCCACAAAGCACTAGCAGGTCATGGCTAGCCGCGCGGTAGTCGCTCAAATCTTTGTAGCATTGCAAAGTGCCCATGACTGTGCCGAGCAAAAGCATTTCGGCGAGATGGCGGGTAGACTTATCCATAACGGTGGTCATTTTAATTGAAGTCCATAGACGCGCTTTTTCAAACATGGAGTTATCGGGTAGTTCGAAATCGCCCGCAAATTCGCGACATCTATGCGCAAAATCGGTATAATGCGCCTTTTCTTCACGAAGTTCGGCGCGCAAATCTTCATTTTTTACATCGGGTTCAATGTTTTCTATGCTTTGAACGGCTGTCATGCAATTTTGGTAAATGCTCGTAAGTAGTTCTTTATCTCTTTCCATAAATACCTCCGCTTGTATTGTGCGCAAAACGGGGGAGAATATACTTTAAATTATTGCTCAATTGAGCAATAATTAATTAGCAATTAGCAATTAGTAATGAGCAATTTATGTGCGCTAGCGCGCAAGCATTTTAATTATTAAGTAACACCGCGCTAGCGGTCATTAACTGCTACTGCTAATTAAATTAATATGTACATATAAAAGTAAAATTTTTCGAAAATTTGGGGTTGGACAACTTGATTTTTGGAAAATTTTTTGATGTAATAATTATACAATCAGCGTGTAGCAAAAGTGTTTGCGTAAGTCCAGTTGAGTACGGGGCTTACTTCGTTAATTATGGCAACGATTAACATTTCCATCAGCGCGGGTGAAATCACGGGGCAGGTGCTTCTTAATGCACTTATGTCGTGGCCTCTTTTCTGGGTAGTCGCAATGTTAATGGAACATTTCATCGCTGGGCCTTTTGCCGAATTTATTTGCAAAAAGTTTGGAGGACAGACTGACGGCTTTAACGCGCGAATTCTATTCCGTATTGTGTTTACAGTTTTGGGAATGTCGTTTATTATGTCATGGCTCGAGCTTATTTATGGCGAGTTAGTTAGCACGGGAACAGTTACTACGCAAGTGTTTACGGACTTTTTGCTTTCGTGGCCGAGAAACTTCTTCCTTGCTTTTTGGATTGAAATCTTGATTGCGCAACCTATTGCGCGCGCATCAATGAAAGCGCTTCACAATCGCAAGGAAAGGGCAGAAATTGTCGAGTTTGTGCCAAATGAAGCCGAGTTAAGTAAAAACTACCTTATTGACGATGCTACCGTTCTCCGCAACTTGAAGAACAAACGCAAAAAGTAAAAAAGTAACTAAAAAGCACAGATAATTATAATTTAAAGAGACTTCATTCAAATGAAATGGAGTCTCTTTAATATTAAATGCCATTAACAGCCATGAGGGTGTTTTACAATAAAGGTAATATTAAATTATCTACAAAGTTTTTAAAAATAAGCAAAATAAACATGCGAATCGTAGATTTTTTAATATAAAAAAATCTACAAAAACTATTGATTTTATGGAAATTTAAATATATAATTATGTAAAATTACAAAAGGAGAATTTTATGAAATTAAAAACACCAGAACAAATAGGGGAACACATAAAAAAACTACTAGAAAAACAAGTAAAGGAAGATGGAAGTAAATTTACGCAAAGCGATTTGGCCGAAGCAATGGCTAATTTTGCAAATAGTGATAGAGAAAATGGGGATGAAGATTTTAAAAAAGAAAAATTTAAGGATAGCATAAGTAAATGGATTAGGGGAGTAAACTACCCTGGCATTGAGAGTATATATTATTTATCTCGAATTTTGAGAGTTAGTGTCGAAAACATTTTATCGGCTGGGGAAGTTAATGAAAAATATGATGACCGTAGGGTTACATTATATTCAATGGGAAAGACTCATGATAAATCGCTCATGGAAAAATTTTGTGAGCAAAATCCTGAGGTGTTTTCCAACTATGATGAGTTTGGAAAAACCTTACTTGATTATGTGCTTGAATTTGAAAATTACGAAGCTTTAAAATATCTTATAGATAAAAATATAGTTGGAATGTTTAACTATAATGATAGTAATAATCCTGCGTATATTTTGCTTTCATTTGTTGATTTCCCTAAGTATTATGAGATTATTAAAATTTTAGTTAAGCATGATGATGTTGAAAGATTTTTAAAATTTTATGACGGTTTTACGATAGTCAATGCTTCAGCAATAAGCAGAAAAGATGATAGATTCGGAATTTATAGTTTAAAGTTTGATGATGAAATTTTAGATATGATATATAATAGTACACAAATCTTTAATTATTTGATTAACGAACATACAAATACAAAGCGAAATCTTTATCCTAGAATTAGTAGAACTATAGTAGATGATTTGCCTAGTTTAAGCGGCTTCTTCAATATTCTTTTAAAAATGGCTATTAATAAAAATGATAGCAAAAAAATGGAGCATATGCTTAAAATAGGTTTAGAGCATAACAATAAGGTAGTAACAGCGATTTTCGAGGACTTTACTCAAAAATATCCAAATACATATTATCCATATTTTATAGATGAAGATTTTTGTTTATTATGTAATCGATATGATACTACTTTTGTAAATATTTTAGCAGGGGTGAGCGATGATGTTGCAAATAAAATAAAAGATGAACAATTACGAGAAACAATTAACAACTTAAATTTAAGTTTGGAACAATGTGGAAAGAAGGTTTCAAATGAAAAAAGCTGTGTTTAATGTGATTAATTTTCATTGTATTGATTCTTGTAATTTTCATTGTAAGCACTGTTTCGTTTCTAAAAATAATAAAATAGTAGATTTAAATAAAGCTAAGTCTTGTATAGATAAAATTTCTGATTATTTTAAATTGAATAAAATAAAAAATGGTCGTATTAATTTGGCGGGTGGAGAGCCATTTTTATATCCGCATTTAAGAGAACTGATAGAACATATTAATAGCAAAGGAATCTTAATTTCAATTATTACTAACGGGTCTTTAGTTAATAAACAAGTATTAGATGACATTTTCGATAAAATAGATATGATTGGTATTAGTATAGATGGTTTATCAAAAGATGTTAATTCTCAATTAGGTCGTTGTACAGAAAAAAATATTCCTGATTATAACTGGTATTTAGATAAATGTTCTTTAATAAAAAATTATGGAATAAAACTAAAAGTAAATATATGTGTAAGTGAAATGAATAAAGGAGTTGATTTTACAGCATTTTTAGACAAAGTAAATCCAGAGCGATTAAAGATACTACAAATGGTTGTTCAAGATGATGTAAATATGGATGCAAGTAAGTATATAATTAGTAGTGATGATTTTGAAAAATTTGTGCAGAAGTATGAGAGATTCAAGCCTATTGTTGAAAGTAGTGACGATATAGAGAATAGTTACCTAATTTTAGATTCTAACTGTTGTATTTCTACTAATAATAATCATAAAAGTACCATTAGTTTATTAGATTGTTCGCTAAATGATGCTATAAAACAAATTAAATTAAACGATAAAAAATTTTATAGTAGATATCTATAATAGATATAAGAATAACACGAAATAAAATAATCTATATTGAAATAAAATAATTAATGTTTTATGAAAAACGGGCGATAAGTTAAGGGCTCGTTTTTTTAAGCGAGCAAACTTATCAAAGGGCTCATTTTTTTGTGTGAGATAGCGGCGGGCTGGTGCTAGTGATAAATCATTAATTTTTATAGGTGCTAGTTATAAAGCAGTTTTTTATTAGATGAAAACAAAACGAAAATGTTTTGTAAAATGGCGAATTTTGTGTATAATAGTAGTAAAATTTTGTGGAGGCACTAATGGAAAATATTTATGATGTTATCATTATTGGCGGTGGCCCTGCGGGGCTGACTGCTGGCATTTATGCCGTGCGCGCTGGTGCAAAAGTTTTGCTCATTGAAAAGGCTGGAGTAGGCGGGCAGGTTGCCATTACAAACAATATTGTAAATTACCCGGGTTTTAAGTCTGTTGATGGTTTTGCTTTAAGTCAGTCTATGTTTGAACAGGCGACTGCGCTCGGCGTAGAAGCCATTTTTGGCACGGTTGATGCTCTCAAACTTGACGGGCGCGAAAAAGAAGTTATTGTCGGCGGTGTAACATATAAAGGGTATTCTGTCATATTAAGTATGGGAGCATACTCGCGCGGGCTCGGTGTCGAGAACGAGAAAAATTACATTGGCAAAGGTTTAAGTTATTGTGCTGTTTGCGACGGTGCTTTTTTCCGTAACAAGACGGTCGCTGTAATCGGCGGGGGAAATACCGCCCTTGGCGATGTTGTTTATCTTGCGCCACTTGTAAAGAAGTTGTATCTCGTTCATCGTAGGCAAGGCTTTAGAGCCGATGAGGCAGTTGTGAATGAAGTCGAAGAACTCATACACGCCGAAAATTCGAACATTGAAACGAGGCTTGACTGTGTGGTTGAGAGTATTTCAGGCGAAAATGCGGTCGATGGTTTAGTTTTACGCAATGTTGTATCGGGAGAAACTGAAAAAATCGCAGTTGATGGTGTTTTCGTTGCTATCGGTCGCAACCCGAATACTGAAATGCTAGACGGAATTATTAACCTTAATAATGGCTATATTTCCGTTGGTGCGAACATGGAAACAAACATTTCGGGTGTTTTTGCGGCTGGAGATATAGTCGACAAAAACCTTCGACAAATTACGACTGCCGTTTCTGACGGCGCTATTGCTGGCACAAATTCCGCCATGTATGCTAAAAAAATTAAAGGATAGTATTTATGGGGAATTTATTTGGTACGGACGGAATTAGAGGAGTTGCGAATGAAAAAGTTACTGCGCTTATGGCGTATAATTTGGGAAAGGCACTCGCAATTCATCTATTACGGACTGCCAAATATAAAGTTGTACTTGTTGGGCGCGACACTCGCGTTTCGGGTGAGATGATATTTTCGGCGTTGTCTGCTGGACTAAATGAAATGGGGTTCTCGGTGCTAACAACTGGCGTTTTGCCAACTCCTGCGTTGAGTTATTTAACTCGCACGCTCGAGGTTGATGCGGGCGTTATGATAACCGCGAGCCACAATCCCGCCACTCACAACGGGGTGAAACTTTATGACAGCGACGGGCGAAAAATGCCACAAGACATGCAAGCAGAGATTGAAAAAATTTATGCTGATATTGAAAGTTATCGCGGGGTTGAGCCTGAAAACATTGGGGGCGTTGAACAGAACGATGATTTGCTGCGCCTTTGGGTTGACTACATAATCGAAGCACTCAAAATGCCGAAATTAAACGGCTTGAAAATTGCTCTTGACACCGCAAACGGAGCGGGAAGCGCGGTAATTCCTTTTGTTTTTAAATTGCTCGGGGCTAGGGGAATGGCGTTTAATAATTCGCTAGATGGAAGCCTTATAAATCGTGATTGCGGTAGCGTGCATGCTGAAAAATTCGCAAGCGTTGTTGTGAACGCGGGGGCGGATTACGGCTTTTCGTTTGATGGCGATGCGGATAGAGTTTTGGTTATTAACCGCGATGGGCGAATTCTTGACGGCTCCGACATGATGTATATTTTTGCGCGATATTTACATGAAAAAGGCGAGTTGCACGGGGATACGCTCGTGTCGACTACAATTACAAATTGTGGGCTTGAAAGCAGTCTAAATTCTTTCGGCATTAAAATGGTGCGGACAAATGTCGGCGGGCTGTTTATTGAAAATGAAATGCTCGCAAAAAACTACAATCTCGGTGGCGAGGAAAACGGGCATATAATGTATAGTGATGTGAACGGCGAGTCGTGTGGGCTGACCGCTGCGCTCTTGCTACTAAAAATTGTGATTGAAAAAAAGAAGAGTGCAGTAGACCTGCTTGAAGGGTTAAAGCGCACGAAAATCGCGACTGCTGATGTCATTGTTAGCGAGCGCCAAAAAGTTGAGATTGAGAAAGGCGCGCTTGATGATTTTGTAAATGAATTAGAAGATACTCTCGGCTCCGCAGGGCGAATTATCGTGCGCCCGAGTGGAACGGAGCGCGTGATTCGCGTGCTTGTCGAAGGGGAGAACGAAAGCGTGCTAAATTTGCTCCGCGATAAAATCGCGCGAGAAATCGAGAAAATTTAAAGGGTAGCAGGGGGCTACCCTTTTAAATTTTAATTAGTAATTAGCGGAAATAATCTTCATATCACTGCTAGTTTTGTCTAGCCGCCGCGAGCTGTTCACTTGTCTATTACTCTTTCTAGCGGCGGACTTTCGCTTACGCTCAAGGTAGCAATTAGCAATTATTGCGCGCCAAAGGCGCGGTCTACTTTAATTACTAATAATCAATCGGCTGACCCTAAAAGTGTCAAAAAAGAATAAAAACATACAGTTTATGTTTCGAGTTGCAATAAGCAACATAGAACCATTAAACAACTTGTATATTGTTTCGTAATAGTTTTAATGTATTAGTGATTAAGGAAATCGCCGCGCGTAGCAAGGCGCAATAATTGCTAATTGCTCATTGCTAATTGCTAATTAATTTAAACGGCGGCTCGATAAACCTAACAGTGATATGAAGATTATTTCCGCTGATTTAACATAAAGCACTGTTATGCTTTTAGTATCAGCCGAGAACAATTCTTTTGTAATATGCTGCATAGTAATTAAGGGCTTGCGCGCTAGCGCACCTGAATTCCTAATTCCTAATTCCTAATTCAAAATTGCGCTAAGCGCGTAGTTATAAGTATAAATTGTTTGTAACGAAACAAAATAATTGTATGAAAACAAAAAATAATATCGAAAAAAGTCGAAAGGGAAGGGGGCAGTCCTTTTTTGGCGGGGTTGCCGTTCTTTTTATCGGGGGAATGCTCGCTAAAATCCTCGGTGCAATTTTCCGCGTACCGCTCACATGGGTTCTTGGTGCCGAAGGGTTAGGGCTTTATCAACTCGTTTTTCCTGTATTTTCGCTTTTAATAGTGCTGGCGAGCAGTGGCATGCCGACTTCAATTAGTAAAATGGTTGCCGAGCGTTTGAGCCGCGGCGACAATTCAAGTGTTAAAAGTGTTTTGAAAGTTAGCCTTATTACGATGAGTGTTGTCGGGGCTATATTTGGCATTTTGCTTGCCGCGCTTTCGGGAGTACTATCAAACTTACAGGGGAACGAACAAAGCCTGCTTTTGTATTTGGGAATTGCGCCAGCCGTATTATTTGTTTGTATTTTGAGTGTTTTCCGCGGATATTTTCAAGGGTTTAGCAATATGGTGCCAACCGCTGTTAGCCAGATTGTAGAGCAGGCGGGCAAACTTGTTTTTGGACTTTTGGGCGCATACATAGGAGTACAGTACGGTGTCGTTTTTGGGGCGTTTGGCGCGGTGCTAGGTGTTACGATTAGTGAAATTCTTGCTGTTATAGTACTATGCATCATTTATTTAAAAAACCGCAAAACTGCGCCGAACTCTGCGCAAAGCGGTGTGCATAGTACTTCGAATATGGCGATTTTTCGCGAGTTGTTGCGGACAAGCCTGCCGATAGTTCTTGCGAGCATTACGCTTCCGCTCATTGTGATGCTAGACAGTTTTTTGGTTGTGAATCTGCTCGGGCGAGCGGGCTTTTCGAGCGTTGAAGCAACAGAACGCTGGGGGCTTTTTAGCGGGGTGGTAAATAGTCTAATTAATATGCCGATTGCACTTTGTCTTGCGGTTGCGATTAGCATTGTGCCTGCGGTAGCGGCTCTAAAAGATAGGCGCGGGGCGAAAGCGAAAATCAATCAAGCGATTACCATATGTATTTTAATTTGCTTGCCTATTATGTGCGTGTTTTTGCTTTATCCCGAAAATTTAGTTCATCTTGTTTACGGGGATACTCTCGGCGGGGCGGAGATGATAAGGCTTTCTGCCACTTTGCTCACTCTTTCAAGCCCGATTGTTGTTTTGGGCTCTGTGTTGCAAGTGCAAAATAGCAGTTTGCAAGGGCTAGGATACGGGCGAATTACCATGATTAATATGCTACTTTCGGGAGCGGTAAAGATAGCGATTACTTGGTTTACGGTACAAAATCCCGAAATAAATATTTTTGGGTGCGCCCTTTCGAACCTTGTTTTTTATGCTATGGCGGTGTTGCTAAACGGTGCGTACTTGCGCTTTAAACTTAAAATCGGTTACAACTATAAAAACGCGTTGTCTGGGGTAGGCGGAGCAGTCGCTGTTGTTTTGTATTCACTAAATGTTGTGTTACTGCCGATAAGTGAAATTGCAAAACTTTTAATCGGCGTGCTGGGTAGTGTGTTAATTTATCTTTTTTCTCTTTATGTGTTTGGGTTTAAGTACAAAGAATATTTGCCAGATTTTTCAAAATTCGGTTTAAAAAAGAGAAGTTAGGGCAAAAATTCATTTGAGTTTAAGCGCAGTATTGTTTCGCTTTTCTCGTACTTTTTTTGTGGCTTAAAGTTTTTTGTAGTTACATTGATTAACAAGAAAGATTTTGAAGTTTATCCTTTAAGATAGCGTTTCTATGTTATTGTTGATTAACAAGTTAGGGAGGGGAATTGAATAAAGAGAACTTATCACGAGAGATTTCGCGTGCGTGCGGTATAACGCAGAGTTTGAGTAAAATGGTGGTTGACGCCTTTTGTGAAAGCGTAACTAATGCCTTGCTACGCGGGGAAGAAGTGCGACTTTCGGGGTTCGGCAAATTCTTTGCTAAATACTCTGCGCCGAGCGTTTTGAATACGGCGCTGACTAATAAGAGGTATCTTCTTCCTGCTCGATTTACGCCGAAATTTGTCGCGGCGGACGCCTTTAAAGCCCGTTTTAAGCATAATTTGGGGCAAAAATAGGCTAATTTAGGGTAATTTTTAGCGAAATTCGTTAAAATCGTTTGGCGAAGGGGGCAAATTATGCTATAATGACTATACATTACAAAAAGGAGAAAAATGGTAATGAACAAACAAGAATTTATTGCAGCCGTTGCCGAAAAGGTAGGTTTCAGCCAGGTTGAAACTGCTAAGGTTGTGAACGCAGTTCTTGATGTAATTCAAGAGCAAATGAAAGCAGGCGACAAAATCGTTTTGACTGGTTTCGGTCAATTCGAAGCAAAAGTTCGCGCTGCTCGTACGGGTATTAACCCTGCAACCGGTGCATCGATTAAGATTGCTGCTTGCAAAGTTCCTTCATTCAAGGCTGGCAAGGGTCTTAAAGACGCTGTAAACGCATAAATTTCTTTGAAAAAGTGGCAGAGAGCCACTTTTTTAATTTTTAATTAGGAATTAGGAATTAGGAATTTATGTGCGCTGCGCGCAAGCCTTTAACTAATTAGTAATAAGCAATTTTCTTTGCGTATTTAAAATAAGTTAGCAAAAATTTTTCGCAAAAAAGAAAAACAAAAACAACACACAAAGGGAGAAGCAAATGAAAATAGGCAATGTGGAATTAACTAGCCCCTATATTTTAGCGCCGATGGCGGGCTTTACGGACTATGTTTTTCGTGAAATGTGCTTGTCCGCTGGGGCAGGGCTAGTCGTAACTGAAATGGTGAGCGCGCGCGGGCTGATTTATAACTCGGCAGACACTTTTGAACTCTTGCATACCGACACTTTTGAGCGCACCGCCGTGCAGATTTTTTCAAACGAGCCCGACATTCTTGCGGACTGCGTGCAGTTGCCTGTGCTTTCGCGCTTTCCTATTATTGATTTGAACTTTGGTTGCCCCGTGCCAAAAGTCGTGAACAACGGCATGGGGAGTGCGCTCCTTCGCAATTTTGGTCTTGCCGAAAAAGTAATCGAAAGCGCGGTTCTGCACTCGAAAAAACCCGTTACCGTCAAATTCCGTATCGGCTGGGATAGTGCCTCAATTTGCGCCAAAGACTTCGCAAAATTGTGTGAGAACGCAGGTGCAAGCGCAATTACAGTGCACGGGCGCACGCGTGAACAAATGTATTCGGGTTCTGCTGACTGGGACGAAATCGCGAAAGTTAAAAAAGCGGTAAAAATCGCAGTTTTTGGAAACGGCGATGTTTCTTCCGCCCCCGAAGCCCGAGAAAAGATTGAGAAATACGGCGTTGACGGTGTCGCAATAGGGCGTGGGGCACTCGGCAACCCGTGGATTTTTAGCGAACTTTCAGGCGCAAAATTTAATGAAAATAGGCTCGAAGTTCTGCTTTCTCACTATGAACAAGCGATAAAAGAGTACGGCGAAAAGCGCGCTGTACCGATGATGCGCAAGCAACTCGGTTGGTATTTAAAGCGTGCTGGAATTAAGCGCGCAGTTAGGGCAGAACTCGTGATTGAGAACGATTATGATAAACTGCGCGAGCGCCTTTCGCAAAATTAGCAATTAGCGGAAATAATCTTCATATCACTGCTAGTTTTGTCTAGCCGCCGCGAGCCACTCACATGTCTATTACTCTTTCTAGCGGCGGACTTTCGCTTACGCTCAAGGTAGCAATTAGCAATTAAGGCGTGGCTTGCGCGTATTTATTTGGTTAATTAAAGTAGATGGGCGGAGTGTGCGATAAATAAAAATTATTTTCAATATAGCGTGCAAATTATTTGCTTTTAAGGGCGATTTTTAGTATCATATAATTGATTAAAATGCAAATGCTAAATTTACGAGTACTAATCATTTAAAAGGGCAAACTGTATGAGTGTTGTTTATATGGTTGTGTTGGCGCTCGCGGGCTTAGGGGTTCTCTTGTATGGTATGACCCTTTTTAGTCGGGCATTTGAAACCGTGCTCGGCTCGCGTTTTAGTCGCAGTTTTACACGCGTTGCAAATAATTCGTTTTCTAGTTATCTCGTCGGCTCTGGCATGACTTTCCTTACTCAAAAGGTTACGCTGGTATGCGGTATGGTCATGGGTTTTGTCGATGTCGGCACCGTTACTTTTAGGCAAAGTATCGCCTTTATTTTGGGTATTAGTTTCGGTTCGGCACTTTCGATGGTACTCATGATGTTTCAAGGATTTAGCCTAACACTTTACCTAACTCTCTTTTGCCTTATTGGCGCGTTCTTGACACTTTTCTTTACTTCGAGCAAGGCTCGTAATATCGGGCAGGCGCTCATGGGCTTTGGTATGCTCTTTTTGGGTATCGAACTCGTGGGCACTTACGCGGGCGAAATATTTGCCTTGCCTAGCGTGTACAATTTTTTGAGCGCGATTAGTTCGCCACTTGTCGTGATAATTATCGGGCTTGTGATTAGTTTTTTAACTACTAGCACTTTCGCGAGCCTTACCGTTTTGGTCGCTCTTGTCGGGGCAACGGGGGCGGGGCCGATTAGTATTGAAACTGCCTTTTTAGGAATGCTTGCTGTCGGTGTCGGCTCTGCGCTTTCGGACTGGGTGTACACATTTGTTGGGCAGTCGATTGAGGCAAAGCGCGTGATAACTTTCCATCTCATTTTTAGAATTTTCTCATTCCTTGCGCTTTTCTGGCTTTATTTCACGCCTTTTATTTCAATGTTAAATGATGCACTCGGCGGGAATGTTACGATGACTTTGATTATCGTGCACATGATACAAATGACGATACCGAGCCTGATTCTCTTGCCATTTAACAAGTATTTGGCGCTCATGATGGAAAAGATAATGCCTGGCAAAAAGTCGCGTGATGACAAGTTTTCGGCGTTTACTCTGCCAGACAGCGCGATGAGCGTGTTTAGTGTGGGGTATCCTTCGCTCCTCAAATCGACCAAAAATTTGCTTGAACTGTGCCTTGAAACTCAAAACGCACTAATGTTGCGAATTGTCGAAAAGAAAGACACGCGCGGGCTTAGCGGAAAGTTGAAGGGGCTAAACAAGGTCATTAAAATTACTTCGAACAATGCGATTAGGTTATCGAGCAAAGCGGGTGAAAAGCAGTTACCAAAACTCAATGTGCTACTTAACATTTTAAACGACATTTTGTATCTTGATGGGCGACTTTCGTTGCTCTATACCGAAGGTACGGACATTGTGAAAAAGACGAAAACGCTTTCCGAAAGCCACGAAAAAGATTTGATAAAAATTTTTGACGAAATCAAGAACCTTTACGCGCTTGATATAGATTTAATCGAAAGCCTAATGAACGGCGAGAATGTCGATAACAAGGTGTTAAAAAGTGCGATGGAAAGCAACAAACGCGTGTTCTCGCTCTGTCAAAAAGTGAAAAAGGGCACTTTTGCCGAATACAAAAAGACGGGGCATTACTCGCGCAACAATAATGTGTTTTTCTCGATTGTGTCCGTGTGCGAAGATATAAACGCAGATTTGGTCAATATCGCTGTGAAACTCGGCGTATTGTCGGGATAGTAAATGCACATTACAATTTTGAATTTTGAATTTTGAATTATGCCGACTGTTCGTACTGTTTATACAAATTGCCGTACAACTACTCACACACCAAAATCGTTGTCTTTCGAATTAATGCGTGGCTCGCGCATAACTTAATTACTAATTAATTTTGTCATTAATTCCTAATTCAAAATTATTTTAACTGGGGGAATATAAATGTTTAATAAACAAACTTTGAGAGATTTTGATTTGCAGGGGAAAAAGGTGCTTCTTCGCGTTGATTTCAATGTGCCGCTAAATTCTAACCTACAAATTACGAATGATAAGCGTATTCGTGAAACGCTTCCTACGCTTAATTATTTAATTGAACACGGCGCAAAGACGATAATCGTTAGCCACCTCGGGCGCCCTGACGGAAAGGTCAAGCCTGAATTTTCGCTCAAACCTGTTGCCGAGCGCTTGCGCGAATTGTTGAAAAAACCTATAATACTGACTGATGATGTTGCGGGTTCTGACACATTTAAGTATGTGCGCACGATGAAGGACGGCGACATTATCATGATGGAAAATGTGCGTTTTGACCCCGGTGAAGAGGCAAATGACCCCGAGTTTGCTAAAAAGTTAGCGAGCCTTGCAGATATTTACTGTAATGATGCATTTGGGACTATGCACCGCGCGCACGCTTCGACTACAAGAGTTGCTGAATATTTGCCGTCTTGTGCGGGGCTTCTCGTTGAAAAGGAGTTGCAAGTTTTGGGCGGTGCACTCGAAAATCCCGAACGCCCTTTTGTCGTAATCGTTGGTGGGGCAAAAGTCAAGGATAAAATCGGGCTTATTAGTAGATTAATCGAAGTTGCTGATGTCGTAATGATAGGGGGCGCTATGGCGTATACTTTCTTGCGCGCTCAAGGGCACAATGTCGGTAAATCGGTTGTAGAAAAAGACAAAATCGCGCTTGCGCGCTTGCTTCTCGAAAAGGCGAAAACGCAAAATGTAAAATTCGTTTTGCCTGTTGACCATGTTGTTACGGGCGAGTTTAGTTTCTCGGCAGAGTATATTGTTACCACGACTAAAAAATTCCCGCGCACAGGTATAGGAATGGACATAGGCCCTAAAACTATCAAATTATTTGAGCATTATATTAGTAAAGCGAAAACGGTCTTTTGGAATGGGCCTCTCGGGGTGTCCGAGTTCCAGCGTTTCGCGACAGGAACTAACGAAGTGGCGAAAGCGCTCGCTAACTCAAAGGCGTTTACAATCGTCGGGGGCGGAGATAGCGCAAAGGCGATTGAGCAATTAAACTTGCAAAGCAAAATTAACCATGTTTCAACGGGTGGCGGTGCGGCGCTTAAACTTATTGAAGGCGTGTCGCTCCCTGGTTTGCAAGCAATAAGTGAGAAACTTTAGCGCAAAAGCGCGGTCGCGCAATTTTGCCTTGAAGTACCTGTAAGGTACGGAAAGCCAGCCGCGTCTACAGAAAATCGCAAGATAGTCGCTCTCGGCTGCACGACCAACGAACTAATGTGATAGTTATTATTTGAATTTTGAATTATGGCGTGGCTTGCGCATTGTTAAATAATATTTAAAATAATCGCACGAAGTGCGCCAAAATTGCTAATTGCTAATTGCTAATTGCTAATTTTGCGCAAGGTAAATACCTTATAGAGAAAGGAGAAAACATGAAATACATTATAGGTAACTGGAAGATGAACAAGACGGCGGGCGAGATTGTTGAATTTACTCGCGGCCTTAAAAAGTACAAATTTCCAAAAGACAAAGACATTATTTTCGGGCTTGCTGTCCCGTATGTTTATTTGCTCGGCATGTCGAAGTTGCAAGTGCGCTTTTGGATAGGCGCGCAGAATGTTTCGGAGCATTCTCATGGCGCGTATACGGGCGAGATTTCGGCTGAAATGCTCGCAGATGTTGGGCTTGATTTTTGCATAGTTGGGCACAGTGAAAGGCGCACACTTTATCACGAAAGTGATGCAATAGTAAATGAGAAATTGAAGCAACTTCAAGAGTATGACATGCTTCCGATTTTGTGTATCGGCGAAACTCTCGAGGAATTTGAAGCGGGCAAAACGCATGATGTTTTATCTCGTCAAATTCGCGAAGCACTAAAAGGGCTCGACCTCAAAAAAGAAATGATTGTGGCGTACGAACCCGTTTGGGCAATCGGTACGGGCAAGAGTGCGACAGCCGAAAATATAAAAGAAAGTGTGTCATTTATCAAGAGTGAGATAAAGAAAGTGGGGGCAGATTATCCCGTGCTTTATGGTGGTAGCGTGAACCCCGCGAACGCAAGCGAGATTTTGCACATTGATTGTGTAGATGGAGCATTAATCGGCGGTGCAAGCCTTGACCCTGATAGATATGTTCAAATCGCTTCGGCACTTTATTCAAATTAGCAATGAGCAGAAATAATCTTCATATCACTGCTAGTTTTGTCGAGCCGCCGCGAACCGTTCACTTGTCTATTACTCTTTCTAGCGGCGGACTTTCGCTTACGCTCAAGGGAGCAATTAGCAATTAAGGCGCACTGCGTGCGGTTGTCTAAATTTTATATTTTTTAGTGTTACAGTACTATGTTACAAATTGCAACAAAGTGCTAATACACAGTTTGTGTATAGGTGTTTAAAATTTGCTAATTATTTTAAACTGTGGCGAGACACAACAGATAAAAATAAAAAACAAAGGGTGGTTCAAAAATGAAAGTCAAGAACGGTGTTGTCGGTATAATTTTAGACGGGGTTGGCTTGCGTGATGAGAGCGAAGGCAATCCTATGAAAGTCGCTAAAATGCCATTTTTCAATAAACTTATGGCGGAGTTCCCGAACACCGCGATTTACGCTAGTGAGGAGTATGTCGGGCTTCCAAAAGGGCAAATGGGCAATAGCGAAGTTGGTCATATTAACCTAGGCGCTGGGCGTGTCGTTTATCAAGACTACATGCGCATTAACAACGCCATAAAAGATGGAACGCTCGCAAAAAATGAGATTTTAGACGGCATTTTTGAGCGCGTGATTACAAACAAAACAGCACTGCATTTTGCAGGGCTTGTTTCCGATGGCGGTGTTCATAGCAGTATCGAGCATTTGAAATATTTGCTCCGCCTTGCCGTGTCCGCTGGGGTAAAGAATATTTATGTCCACTGCTTTACAGACGGGCGCGACACAAAGCCAGATAGCGGTAGCCACTTCGTAAGCGAGATTGAAACCGAACTCGGCAAACTCGGCGTTGGAAAAATCGCAACAATCGTAGGGCGTTTTTATGCGATGGACAGAGAAGAACGCTGGAACCGTACCGAAGTTGCCTTTGATTTGATGGTGTCTGCTGTGGGAACTCGCACCAGCGGAATTTACGATGCTTTCCAAAAAACTTACGAGCGCAAGATTAGTGATGAATTTATGCCACCCTTTGTAATCGGGGGGTATGAAGGAATGCATGACGGCGACGAGATTTTCTTCTTCAATTTCCGCCCTGACCGCATGCGCCAAATTTCGACAGCGTTTGCAAGTAAGTCCTTCTTGTGTTTTAGTCGAAAGGAATTTCCTCATATTCGCGCTTCCGCTATGTGTAGATACGATGAAATGCAGTCGAATCTGCCGTATGTTTTCGGGCCAGATATACCGAAAAATACGCTTTCCGAACGACTTTCAAAGGTGGGGTGCAAGCAGTTAAAACTCGCCGAAACGACAAAGTACGCGCATGTTACATACTACTTTAATGGGGGCGTGGAAAAGGCGTATCGCGGAGAAAAACGCATGCTCGTTGAAAGTAAATTTGTCGACAACTTTGCGGACTTCTCGCAAATGCGCGCCATGGAAATCGCGAATATTGCAGCCGAAGAATGCGCAAAACAGATTTATGACTTCGTTTTAATCAATTTTAGCAACGGGGATATGGTAGGGCATACGGGAAATTTCAATGCGGCAGTATCCGCACTTGAAACGCTCGATAAAGCACTTGAAAAAACTGTAACTAGTGCAATGAGCGCAGGATATACGGTTATAATTACTGCTGACCACGGCAATATTGAAGATATGCGCACAGAAAACGGGCGCAGTACAACGCATACAACGAATTTAGTACCTTTTATCATAACGGATAAAACCGTGAAAATGAAGCGCGGAAAGTTTGCTCTTGACACCTTCGCCCCGACTGTGTTACAATTAATGGACTTGTACCAACCGTTAGAGATGACGGGCAAGTCCATTATAGAAAATTAGCAATTAGCAATTAGCAATTAGCAATTTCGGCGCACTGCGTGCGGTTTCTTTAAATTAGTATGAAAAGGACATGCGCCGATTGTAATACAGCCGACGAGTGAAACTCGGCGTCATTCATAAAGAATTAATGGACTTGTACCAACCACTAGAAATGATAGGAAAAAGCATTATAGAAAATTAGGAATTAGGAATTAGGAATTATTGCGCCTTGCTACGCGCGGCGATTATCTAATTACTAATAAAAATATTTGCACGCAGTGCACCTTAACTCCTAACTCGAAAGTTGAAGATTCTGACGAGTGGATAGAAGTTCGGCACGCTGCTCAAACGGTATGAATAGTTGGTAGAAACTCTTAATTCCTAATTAAAAATTAAACAAGCGCATAGCGCAAAGGAGAATATAAAATGATTAGTATGCTCGGCAATTTGTGGAATACAATCATAAACGGAATACGCTCGATGGATGGCACGCTCCGTGGTTTTATAGTTGTCGGGCTGCTGCTTTTAACATTCTTGTTTATGGCGTTGTCAATCAACAAAGGCAAAGACCATGACAAGCACCCTATGAAATGGGGGTACTTTGTGTTGAGCATAATCTGCTTTGCTGTCGCAATATTTTTTGCGGTTGTCATGTGATGGGCAAGTTCATAAGAGTACGATTTTTGTGTATGTCGGCATAGAATTTGTAGGAATAAAACTAACTGAATTTACTTTGCAAACTTAAAAAATTACTAAAACGAGTATGTCAAAATGAATGTAGAGATGTTTTTTGGGCATAGAGTTCCCAAAAGTAAAGAAAATAAACACGGTTGGGAGCGTATTGATATAGACGATATCGATACCACAAAGCCTGTTTTGTTGTGTTTCGGCGGGAATAATACAACAATTGACCGCTACGCTAATTTTATGGCAAAGACTGCGGAGCGCCTTTTAAACATTACCCCTAGTGATAAATATTTAAACATTTATTCAATCTCATACCACCACGACAAAGACGAGCAGAGCGAAAGCGAGGACGAAATCGCCGCCATGAGTGAAAAAGACATTTCGCGCATTGTTGACGCGCTCTTTTTGCCTCTTGTAACATGTAAAGATGGGCGAATTTCGACCGTTCAGGCGCAGAAAAATATGCGTAATATTAACATTTTTTCGTTTAGTTACGGGAGTAAAATTGTAAATGACTTGACGAATGCTTTTGCCGACAGCATGGTTAAGTTGGGTTACACAGACGATGAAACAAAAGATATTTTAAAGCAGATTTTTCACCTTGCGTACGCTCCAAAGCAAATTAGCAAGGCGCCAACAACTTTTGCGCTAAAAACATTTGCTGATAATTTCTTCGGGCGTTTTTATGAAGGCGAGTATCGAAAACTCACAGGCAAGAGCAAGGCGGAGCCTGTCGACCTAAAATGTGGCGAACTTGTGGTAAATGGCAATACGCTAAACCTTTATGCCGAGCGCATAAATGACCGCAAATTTTTTAGGCAGTCAGAGAACGAATTTGACGATTACGAAGCGCGAGATATGTATGACGACATTTTGCCCGACCATGACATTCGCTCGTTTTTGCTAGATGAAAACTGGGCGCAAAATAATTATCGAGCCGAAGTCTTTGCGAGATGTGGCGCATATGCGCTAGGAATGGCTGTTTTTAACTCAAAAAAGAACGAAAAAGAAGATAAATTTGTGCCACTTTTTACTCCTGAATTTATGAAAGATGTTATCTACAGTATGGAATTGAAAGGGGATAATGAGAGGTACGGTAGCATAAAGGGTTCGCGCGAAGATGATTTTGATTTTGATAGATATTATTAATCGTGTGTGAAATATACGATATTAATAATCGTGTGAAATATACGATTTTTATTTCTGTTGTTAAAAAAACACTGCAAATTGCAGTGCTTTTTTGTTTAGTCGGTAAGGGGCTTGTTGAATTTTTCTTGCGCTTTGCGCTTGCGGGGTGTCGTGGCGTTTTTGTGAATGGAAAGTTTGTGCTTTTTCTTTTGCGCTTCGGCACTTTCGCCCGTTGGCTTCTTTAATTTGCGCGCATTTTTGTTTATCGGTTTATCGAGCGCGAGTTCTTTTCCTGTAAGGCTTTTTACATAACTGCGTCTGCGCCTAACTTGTGTCGGGTTGTATTGTGTAAATAATTGTTGTACTTTTTCATTTTCTTCGAGTTGCGGGTTCGTTTCCGCCATTTTTACGCCGAGTTTTCCAAAACGAGTTAGCACATTGTTAAATATTATTGAAGTAAGTCCTTTGTCCTGCAAATCTCTGCGCACACCGATAAGCGCGAAGTCGACGGTGTCATACTTTTTAATTGAATTCAAAACGGGCATCCAGCCAAAAGGGAAGAGCCTGCCTTTTGCTTTTTGAACACCGCGTGCTATACTCGGGAACACTAAACCAAAGCCGACAACTTTGTCGTTTTCGTCTACAAGCACGCTGATTAAATCTTTGTTTAGCACGAGTTTAAACTGCGAAATAAGGCTGTCGCGCACGCGTTGTGTGAAAGGAATAGTGCCGTAAAGCACGCCATACGCTTCGTCAAGAAGGTCGAAAATCTGGTCATAATAATTTTTAACAAGCCAACTAATGCTTTTTATTTCAAGTTCGTGAATACGCATTCTGCGACTAACAACATTTGCAATTCGTGCGTTGCGCTCGTCTGCGTGGTCGGGCACATTTATTTGAAATTCGAGCCAGTCGACTTCTTTTATATAGCCGAGTTTTTCGATTAGTTCGTGATAGTAGGAGTAGTTGTAGTTAGTTTCAAAGGTGGACATTTTGTCAAAGCCCTCGACAAGCATGCCTTCGCGTTCAAGGTCGTTAAATCCTAGCGGGCCATGGATAATTTCCATGCCTTTTTCACGCCCCCAGTCCTCGACAGCGGTAAGCACTGCGCGGGCAGCCTCTAGGTCGTTGATTGTGTCAAAACGGCTGATACGAATGCGTTTTGCGTTGTTCTTTTCGTTGTATAAATTGCTGATAATTCCGCACGCGCGGGCAACAATTTCGCCGTCTTTATAGCACAAAAAGCATTGCGCAGTGGCATCTTCGCCCTGGTGAACACTGCGGTTCGGGTCGAGCGCTTTTAACTCGTCGTCATATAGCGCGGGGACATAAAAAGGGTTCTTTTTGTAGAGTTTTAGGGGGAAATTTACGAATTTTCGTAAAAGTTTTTTATTCGTTACGGGGACAACTTTATACATTTTTCTTTCCTTACTTATTTATTTTTTTATTAATTTTTTTTGCTGGTATTTTGTGAAAATATTTTATTATGTAGTTATACTGATTATCAAAGATTTATTGATTAAAAGTATTAATTTATAATTAATAACATTTTAGTATACCGCCTTTTTAGACATAATGTCAAATAATTTTTTAATCTGCTTTTTAAAAAATGCAGTTTTGCGGGGTATTTTGGTGTATTTTGCGGTGAAAAAATATTGACAGGCGTGCTGGTTTATGGTATAATTCAATTCGTATCCGCATGAAACGGGCTTTTTGTGTTTTAAGAGTGTTGTTTTGGCGGGCGGCGTTTTGCGCGGGAAGCCGCGCTACGCACGCGAAGTGCGTGCAGGCAATTTTGCAGGCGCAAAATTGCTAAACGCCGCCCGTTAGACTACACCGCCTTTTTTCAGCGAGATTGGTATGAGGAGGGAAATTTATGTACGCTATTATCAAGACCGGCGGAAAACAGTACAAGGTTCAAGCAGGCGACATTTTAACAGTTGAGCGCCTTGATGCCGAAGTAAATTCAAAAGTTACTTTCGAGCCTTTGATGCTTGGCGACGAAAAGGGGAGTGTTTTCGGCAACCCTACCGTTAGCGGCGCAACCGTTACTGCTACTGTTCTTGAACACGGCAAAGGTAAGAAAGTTCAACTTGCAATTTACAAAAAGATGAACGGACACCACCGCGCACAAGGACACCGTCAACCGTATAGCAAGATTAAAATCGATGCTATAAAGAAATAGACCTTTTATTTAGGAGGGCTATATGACAAATATACAAGTTTTCAAAAAAGGCGATAGTTACACCCGAATAATTTTGTCAGGGCATACGGGCTATGGCGTGGAGGGCGAGGATATTGTTTGCAGTGCGTTAAGTAGCATTGTTCAAACTGCCGCTCTCGGCATGCTCACAGTTGCGTGCGCTGGTGTCGAGATTATTCGTGATGACAAGCAAGCCTATTTGGAAATTATCGTACCGCAGAATTTGTCGCCCGAGTGCGCTCACGATGTGCAAGTGATTTTTGCCACCATGATGTGCGGTGTCGGCGACCTTTACAGCGAGTACAGCGATTTTATTGAATTGGAGGTCAACAATGTTTATTAATATTCAGTTGTTCGCTCACAAAAAAGGACAGGGTAGCAGTAAGAACGGTAGAGATAGCGAGGCAAAGCGCCTTGGGGTAAAGCGTTCTGATGGTACTTTCGTGCTTGCGGGCGAAATCATTGTTCGTCAACGCGGGACACAAGTTCACGCAGGACAGAATGTAGGCTGCGGCAGAGATTACACACTTTTTGCTGTTAAAGAAGGCAGAGTGAAATTCGGTCGCACAAAAGACAACAAGAAAGTTGTTTCCGTAATTGCGGAATAAGTATAAAAAGCACTTCATGTGAAGTGCTTTTAAAATTAGCAATTAGCAGAAATAATCTTCCTATCACTATTTGGTTTATCGAGCCGCCGCCCACCGCTCACTTGTCTTTTACTCTTTCTAGCGGCGGACTTTCGCTAACGCTCAAGGTAGGAATTAGGAATTATTGTGCGCTAGCGCGCAAGCATTAGTTTATTTGGTTAAATCGTGTGCATAATACCGTGCAGAAGTGTGTGCATAGTACTACAATTATGCGTAAAATATATGCATAGTACTGAAAATTAGTGAAATTATACATTTAGAAGGTCAAAAATGACGACTGAATAATCTTTACAGAGCGAAAAGAGTTCGCTCTTTTCTTTTTTCTTTTGGTCGAGAAAGAAGCACAGCGCAACATCGCTATTGCCCGCGATAAATTCGTTTAAAGCGTGGCGCAGTCTTTTGGGCAGTTTGTCAGTGTATGCGTAAACATTATTATTTTGTCTTTTTGGGAGCCAGTCACCATTTGCAACATTGTCAACCTTAAAAACAAGGTCATAGTGCGCAGAATGAGTTTTAACATTAGGGAAATGATTTTTGTAATATTCGAGTAGGGAACAACAATATGCGCCTAAAACTTCGTCTGTATGAATAAAGTTATTGCAACCGAAGTCATACAATTCTTTTAATTTCCTTAAAAGTACGCCCGTGATTTCTTCGTTAATATCTTCAAACTTCAAATCACTTATAAAACAACAAATCTTGTCCACTGTAATATTTTACTTCCTTTTTATTTTTATCTCTTGCCTTGCAAAAATTAGCAATTAGCGGAAATAATCTTCCTATCATTGTTAGTTTAGTCCAGCCGCCGTTTAAATTAATTAGCAATTAGCAATTAGCAATTAGCAATTAGCAATTATTGCGCCTCGTAACACTTCGGCGATTACCTTAATTTCTAATACACAAAAACTATCACGAAACAACATACAAACTATTTAATGGTTCTATATTACTTATTGCAACTCAAAACATGAACTGTATCTTTTTATTCTTCTTTGACACTTTTAGGGTCATGGTACTACTACACATTTTGCGTATAGGGTAGAATTAATTAAGTTTTGTGTAAGTGTACCATATTAAATTGTTTAACAATTGCATTATACACAATATTATAGATTTAGTCAAATTAATACAAAATAAAATTGTGTATAGGTACTATAATTTTATTATAAAATAATAGAATGAATAAAAAAGAATTAGGCGAGCGAATGGCTAAAATTAGGCTAGAAAAAGGCGAATCGGCTCGCTCTGTTAGTCTTACACTAGGTAAAAGTGTAAATTACATTGTACAGGCGGAAAATGGTGTTATGCTTCCGCCATTAGATGTTTTGGAAGAATTTTGCGAGTATTTCAATGTTCCGTTGGCGGTTTTGATTGACCCTGATTTTAAGTACCCCGAAAAATACAGCGAAATTTTGGAAAAACTTAATAAACTAAATGCTGACGAACTCAAAGGCGTAACTGATATGATTGATTTGCTACTTAAAAATAAAAAATAGAATAAGAGAAATGAATAAAAAAGATTTAGGCAATAGAATGGCAAAAATAAGGCTGGCGAAGGGTGAGTCTGCACGCTCTGTAAGTTTAACTCTCGGTAAAGGCGTTAATTATATCGTGCAAGCCGAGAATGGTAGAGTATTGCCGCCATTAGATGTTTTGGAAGAATTTTGCGAATACTTTGGGGTTCCGCTTGCTGTGTTAGTCGACCCTAATTTCAAGTGTCCCGAGCGTTATATGTTGATGTCAAAAGAATTAGACACTTTGAGCGAAGAAGATTTTAATAATCTTTTGAGCATTGCACGCGCATTAAACAAAAACAAAAAGTAACTGATTTTCTTGCGAATGTAGACAATTTTTGTAAAATATTGTCTGTTTTTGGTGTTTGTGTTGCTTTTTTATATTATATATGATATAAATTTACTGTACAAAAGAAAAGTGCAGTTAGATTTGAAGTACAAAAGAAAACATACAAAAGATTACATAATACAAAAGAAAAAAGAAGTCCTTATGCGGAATGCATAAGGACTTTTTCCGTTTACTAAGAACGATATTTAAAAGGGAAGAAGTAATTTGTTAAAATAAATATATATAAATATAAAGGAGGTAGGAACCTGCACTGCTCCAAACAATTAGGAAAAAAGTGCATAGTTTTTGCTAGATAAAAGAAATAATAGAAGTAATAATAAAACAAACTTGTCCCTTAGTAAACGATAGTATTTTATCAAAACAATTAACAAAAAGTCAAATGAATTTTGGCTTCATTTTAAAAATTTTTTATTTTTGTATTTTTATTTGTTTTTCTGTTGCGAGCGTGGTATAATCTGCGGTATGAAATATGAAATTTTAGGCGACAAAATCATTTTACATGATGCGGACACTTTCACGCCTGATGGCGCGCTTGCGAGTGGGCAGGTCTTTCGTTTTGGTTGTGAAAAAGATGGCACATGGTATGTGTTTTCGGGGGACAATGCTGCAAAAATTCGCGAGATAGCCCCTAAAAAGTACGAAATTGTTTCGACAAATCCAAAATTCTTTGTAAATTATTTTGATTTTGACACAAACTATGATATGATATTATCAAGGCTGGGGAAATTTGAGATATTGCGCTCGGCGCTCGACTATGGGCGCGGGGTTCGGCTGTTGCGCCAGCCATTAGTTGAAGTCATTATAAACTTTATCATTTCGGCGAACAACAACATTCCGCGCATACAAAAAAGCGTGGAGAAAATTGCCGAGCGTTTCGGCGAGAAAAAGGAATTTGGGTATGCGTTTCCTACGCTTGAAAGTTTAAGCCGTGCGAGTGTGGACGATTTCGTTTCGTTTGGGTGTGGGTATCGCGCGCCGTATCTTGTTGACACGATTGCGCGCCTAAAAAATACGGACTTTTTAGCCGAACTCAAAGGAATGGACACGGTTTCGGCTCGTAAAGCCCTTTTAACTCTTAAAGGCGTGGGGCCGAAGGTTGCGGACTGCATTTTGCTTTTTGGGCTGAATAAATACGATGTTTTTCCCGTGGACACATGGATTGATAAAGTTTATCGCGAAGACTTCGGCGGAACGGAGAAAAACCGCAAGAAGATTGCTGCGTATTTTGTTGATACATTCGGCGCGGACAGCGGGTATTGCCAGCAATATCTTTTTTACTACAAGAGAAGTCTACGCTAGCGAAAACTTGCGCGCATGCTTGCATGCCCGCACGCACGAATTAGCAATTAGTAATTAGCAATTAGCAATTAGCAATTTCGGTGCGCTGCGCGCAAGCATTTAATTAAATAGTACGCTGAATGCGGAGGAGCGTGTTAATTGTTAATTGCTAATTCTTAAACGCATTCGCGTGATAAAAACAAAAGAACAAAAACATTTTGGAGGAAATTATGAACATAGCACTTTTAATCGACATCGACAACGCAAAAGTTAGCCTTAATGTGTTTAAGGACATCATCGAGCAGGTGAGCAAGGTCGGCAAACTTTCGTACTGCAAGGTGTACGGCTTTAATGAGCGCAAGCACATTCGTTTTGACGAAGTCATCGAAAAATACGGTTTTGAAAGCACGCCGACCATGCGCTACAAAAAGCGTGCGAAGTCGCAACTTGACACCCGTATCATTATTGATGCAGTGAATTTGGTGCACACAAAGCCTTTTATTGATGCTTTCGCAATCGTTGCAGGCGATGGCGACCTTGTGCCGCTTTTGTCGTTCTTGCGTGCAAACAACAAGCAGTTGCTAACTGTTGCGACCGAAGTTACAGACGGCAACGACCACATGTACGACCAAAAAATCACTTTGAGTGTGCACTACGCAAAGCCGAGCAAGTTGTCTAAAAAGGAACTTTCTGACCGCTTGAAAAACATTAGTGAGCGTTCGACCGCTGCGATGAGCGATGACGAATCTGCTATGAAAGAGCGCGAGTCGTTGATTAATGAAATCGAGGACATTCTCGCATCAAAGGGCGATGACCTTGACGAAGAAGAACAAGACCTTTACTCGAGCCTTGAAGATTTGCTTTCAATTTTGAAATAGCGAAGGGGGCGGGCGTTTGCGCGGTGAAACCGCGCGGCACGCGAAGCGTGCAAACAATTTTGCGGGTGCAAAATTGTTAAACGCCCGCCCTTGTTGCTTGATACTACTAAAAATAGGGGATAAAATGACTGATTATTTAAAGTATGCTCGCTTTATGGAAAGGCTCGCTCGCGATGCCGAAAAAATATATTTAAAGCACAAAAAGTCCTTTAAAATTATAGATAAGGGCGTTTGTGATGTGGTAACCGATGTCGACCTTATTATCGAACGCCACTGCATAGACGAAATTCAAAAGGCGTACCCGTCAGCGAGCATTGTAAGTGAAGAATTTAACAGCGATGAAATTGTTACGGAGTCGTGCTTTACAATCGACCCGATAGACGGCACAAAAAACTTTTCGCACGGTCTGCCGTTTTGGGGCTTCCAAATGGCGTATTTCGAGAATGGCAATGTCGTTGCGAGCGTGATAAACTGCCCCGAACTTCATATTTTTATAACCGCGTTTAAGGGCGGGGGGACTTTTTGCAACGGCAAGCGCGTTCAAATTCACGATACCGATTTTGCGCATTCTATGTGGCTACTCGACGGCAACGAGGTTCGCCGTCTTATTTGGAACGACCTTGCGAAAAACACTCACGGGGCTCGTAGTCTAGGCGGTTCGGCGCCGAGTTATGCGCTCGTTCTTGCGGGCAGAGGGCTTTGTTTAGTGAACAAAAAGGCGTTTCCGTGGGACATTTTTCCTGGCTTTTTTGCTTGCGAAAATGCAGGCTTTCACTGTGCTATGCTAAATAATGGTTTCCAAATCGTTGCGCCGAATAAGGAAATTCTCGATTACGCGATTTCTAAACTTGATGTGCCGATTAACTACGAAAACACCAAACTAGCGCGGCTTTATGCCGAAAAGGTCAAAAATGACGACTGAATAATCTTTACAGAGCGAAAATAGTTCGCTCTTTTCTTAATTGTAAAATATATTAAATAGTATAGGGAATAGTATACAAGATAATTAATTTGTTATAATTTACAATACAGAATAATGATGTGAATAACATACAAGATGTTGCTTTTATTTTTTTATTATGTTATGATGTTTTTAAAATTTTAAAGGGAGATATAGAATGGACAATTATATTCCACTCTTTGAAATAACAAATGAAATGTTTGAAATATCGACTGAAATTATGGAAAATCTTGGAAGACTTTCAAATGTAAATGAATTAGAAAAACTGCCAAGGCTTAGAAAAGTTTCAAGGATAAAGAGCATTCATTCTTCACTAGCAATTGAAAATAACACTTTGTCCATAGAGCAAGTAACTGATATTTTTGATGGGAAAAAAGTGCTAGGCTCAAGGGAAGATATTGTTGCTGTTAAAAATGCTTTTGAAGCGTACAAAGAGTTAGATTCAGTAAATCCTTTTGATGTAAAAGATTTGTTAAAAATACATGGGATTATGATGAGAGGTTTGGTTGAAGAAGCGGGTTCTTTTCGCTCTGGGAATGTTGGTGTGTTTGATGAAAATGGGAATATTGTTCATACAGCGCCACCAGCTCAAATTGTAAATGAATTGATTAACCAGTTATTTGAATGGGTTAAAAATACAGATATTCAGATGCTTATAAAGTCTAGTGTATTTCATTATGAATTTGAATTTATTCATCCGTTCCGAGATGGTAATGGCAGAATAGGGAGGCTTTGGCAAACAGCACTTTTATCCACTTGGAAACCAATTTTTAAGTATATTCCAATAGAAAGTGTTATTAAAGATAACCAAGAAGAATATTACAATGCAATAATAAAATCAACAAGCGAAGGTAAATCAAACGCATTCATTCTCTTTATGCTTGATGTAATTAATAAGGCAATAAAGGATATTGTAAATGATTCAAGAGAACACTATAATCACATAAATATTCAAATAAATAAACTTATGCAGGTTATGGAAACATACCCACAATCATCACAAATGATTATGGATAAGTTGGGATTAAAATCTAGAATTGCTTTTAGAAAAAATTATCTTAATCCCGCTTTGGATGCGGGTTTAATAGGAATGACAATTCCAGACAAGCCAACAAGCAAAAATCAAATGTATTATAAGATATTTAGCGCATGACACTAAAAGCGCCACGGTACTATTACACATTTTGTGTATAGGGTAGAATTAATTAAGTTTTGTGTAAGTGCGCAAAAAAACAAAAAGTAGGGCGGAGTTGCAAAGAATTTTTAAAAATTGCTTGTAATAATCGTTTTGTTATGGTATACTTCATTTACTTTAATCTTAATTTCTCACTTTTTGGAGGCATAAATGAATTTGTTGAGTATCCTTGCATCTAGTACCGTTCCTGCATGGGTTTCGGCTTCGTTCCCGATTATTAGATATATTCTTCTCGGGTACATCGGCGTTGCGGCAATCGTTATTACGATTTTAGTTCTTCTGCAACCGAGCAACAGTCAAGGCGGTATTCAAGGTGTTACGAGCAACACGGAAACATATTACGCGCACAACAAAGGCGAATCTCGTGAAGGGCGCATGAAAAAAGCGACCATGTGGCTCGCTATTTCGGTTGCAGTTGCGACAGTATTGTACTTTATCCTGACACTCGTTTACAGCGGCGTTTAGTTTTTTGCAAGTCTTTTGGCGCATAGCATCGGCGCTCACGCCTTTTTGAACACTTATGTATGTCGTTATACACCGCGTGTCCAAAAATGTGCTCGCTACTCGCTCTGCATCCAAAATCCTAGCAAAAAACGATTTGCGGTATTTACTGCCATGTTCCTTGCGCTTTATCAAAAATACTTGCAAAAGACAAGAACAGTGCGGTTTGCGCTGTTTTTTTGTTTAATTAATAATTAGATAACCGCCGCGCGTAGCAAGGCGCAATAATTGCTAATTGCTCATTGCTAATTGCTAATTAATTTAAACGGCGGCTAGACAAAACTAGCAGTGATATGAAGATTATTTCTGCTAATTGCTAATTAATTTAAACGGCGGCTAGACAAAACTAGCAGTGATGTGACGATTAGTTTTACTAATTATTTAAAAGCAATCGCCGCGCGTAGCAAGGCACAATAATTCCTAATTGCTACCTTGAGCGTTAGCGAAAGTCCGCCGCTAGAAAGAGTAATAGACAAGTGAACGGTTCGCGGCGGCTAGACAAAACTAGCAGTGATATGAAGATTATTTCCGCTAATTTCTAATTCTAAAAAAGCGCTTTCGGGCGCTTTTTTAGTACATTCTTACTTCGGGGAGATTGTTCGAATTTAGGAAAACTTCGAGGGTTAGTTTGCCATAGTCTTCGGTTTCGAGATAATCAAATGCTATTAGTGCTGCATTGATTTTTCCTATCGTATTTTGTGTTGGGTTGTCCACAATAATATCAACATCAAAGTGTGTTTTGATTGTCATTTTTGCGTTTGTGTATTCCATGCTCTTTAGAATTGCGCGCATTTCGGTTAAGTCGCGACCGAGTGATAAAAATGCGTTGTAGACATCAATAAATGTTTGTGAATACTTAAACTCAATTGTGTCGCCCTTTTCGTACGAGCCTTCTAGCCCTGAAATCGAGAGCAGAACGGGGTTGATATTCGTGCTATCGAATGACGACACGACATCTAGCACTTTCAAATATTCGTCAGTAATGGCGTACTCGCCGTTGCTAAGCTTGATTGCGTAGACCTGCTGGCGCTCTACGACATGGATATTTACGATATTTGGCCAAACGACTTCGATATCGCGTACGCGTAAGTTTGTGTACTTGCTTTCAAGATTTTGAATTGCGGCATCTTTATCGAGAATAAAGACACTTTCGCCTTGCATGCCCGAGATTTCAAGGGCTTTTTCATCGCTCAAAGCGGATAGTGAACTTGTGGGAGTATTGTACCAAACGAGGCGGGCGGACTGCACGGCAAAAACCGTGCTACAAAGCACGACAATTAGCGCAATAACGGCAAGAACTATGACTACGACTGCGATTTTTGCGTTTTTGGACAACTTCGCCACCCCTTTTTAAATTAAAAAGTGCAATTTTTATGTATGTTTTTGCGTGTGTTTTCATTAAAATCACGCGTTTATTTTTGCGCTTTTTTCAAACTTCGCGCCGAATATTTGCCCCGAGTTCGTTTAGTCGCTTATCGAAATCAGCGTACCCGCGCTCAATGTGGTATATATCGTGAACGGTGGTATAGCCATTCGCGCAAAGACCAGCAAGCACGAGCCCTGCGCCACCGCGCAAGTCTTTTGCCACGACATCGGCACCGCTCAAAGCAGAAACGCCCTCGACAAAAGCCGTGCGGTCGTGGACATCAATGTTTGCGCCCATTTTGATGAGTTCGGGAACGAACTTAAAACGCGATTCAAAAATGTTTTCGCGCACGACACAGCACCCGCGACTGAGAGCCTGTAAAACTAGCATTTGCGCCTGCAAATCGGTAGGAAAACCAGGGTAAACTTGCGTTTCGATAAGCCCTACACTACGGAGCGTTTTCGGGCTCTTTAAACTAATTTTATCATTTTTCACTCGCAAAATGCAACCAGAATTGCGCAATTTGTCAATTAAACTTGTAAAATTTGCAGGGTTGCAGTTTTTTACTTCGACACGCCCGTGCGTGATTGCCCCCGCGATTAGATATGTACCTGCGATTATGCGGTCGGGAATAGGGGTATATTCCGTGCCATTTAATTTTTTGACGGGTTCGATTTCAATGACACTTGTGCCTGCGCCATATACGCGCGCGCCCATTTTATTTAGGAAATTACACATATCCACGACTTCGGGCTCGCGGGCGCAGTTTACAATAGTTGTTTTTTCGCGCCCCAAAACCGAAAACAAAACGAGATTTTCGGTCGCGCCCACACTGGCAAAGTCGAGCATAATCGTTCCGCCGTGCTGGTCGCTCGCATCGCAAATTAATGTGCCGTGGCTTTCGGTGATTTTCACTCCTAAATCGCGCAAGCCTTTTAAATGGATATTAATCGGGCGTTGACCGATGTCGCAGCCCCCAGGGTACGCGACACGCGCACGCTTAAAACGCCCGAGCATTGCGCCGAGCGTAAAGATTGATGAGCGCAGAAGTTTTGCGGTGTCGACAGGAACGAATTTCGGGTTTGCGCTTGCGCCGTCTATAACTAAAACATCGCCTTGATGCGTGATTTTTAGTCCTAATTTTTCTAAAATCACGCACATATTTTTGACATCGACAAAGTCGGGCGCGCGGTTTAAAATGACTTGACCTTCGCAAAGGATAGTTGCTGCCAAAATCGGCAAGTACGCGTTTTTGGCGCAGTCGACTGACACGCTTCCGTCAAGCGCAGCCCCGCCGTTTATTATGTATTTACTCAAATTAAACTCCGTTTTATAGTTTTTGGAGTACACTCCAAAAAAATTTTGAATTAGGAATTAGGAATTAGGAATTAATGACAAAATTTTCAGCCACAAATACTGTTTACTTTTGCTCTACACTAGGAAAATTTTGAATTATATAAAATTAGTTTAGTTAATTAGTATCTATACACAAAGTGTGTAGTAGTACCATGTTACTTTTAGTATCATGGCAATTAGTGCTTGCGCGCTAGTGCACATTAACTGCTACCTTGAGCGTTAGCGAAAGTCCGCCGCTAGAAAGAGTAAAAGACAAGTGAGTGGTTCGCGGCGGCTCGATAAAACTAACAGTGATGTGATAACTAATT